>CAWLAW010000425.1:0-3728 GCA_963854885.1 Gammaproteobacteria bacterium
CGCACGCTGCGTCAAGCGCTTATCTGCTCGGATTATGCGAGGCGCTACTTGAGCAAACTCGAGATTACGTCGGCACCCGACGGCAATTTGGCCAGACGATCGGTAGTTTTCAGACACTACAGCATCGCATCGTGGATTTATATTTAGCCGTGCGCTTAACCAACGCCGTGCTCAACGACAGTCTTAGCATCATCGACGGAAATAGCGACGGGGATCATGAATACGCGGCAAGTCGGGCACGCTACAGAGCTTGTGAAACCACGCGTCTAGTCATTGCAGAGTCTGTACAAATCCACGGTGCAATTGGCTACACCGACGAGTGTAATGTCGGCTTGTATCTCAATCGAGCGTTGGTCGTGATCGCTCGTTATGGCCAACCGGGTGTGCATCTCAAACGACTCGCCAGATTACAACCGCGGCGTGCGTCGGTGACTAAATCTGATCCCAAGTCATTTCAGTTTGCAGCCGACGCCATTCCACCAAACGGTGATTGGAACGCTTTAAGTGCCGATGATTTTCGTGGTGTGATTCGACAATGGTTCGAAGCGAATTACCCGAGTGAATTGCGCAATTCCCGACGTCGGCTACGTTGGCACGAATGCCGCGATTGGTATGGAAGACTTTTTCAGCGAGGCTGGGCTGCACCGGGTTGGCCAACTGAACGGGGCGGGATGGGCCTTAAGCCGGAAAAATTTCTCATCTTCGTCGAAGAGCGCGAACGTTGGGGAATCGCGCGAACTCCGGATCAAGGCATTATTATGGTCGGACCTTTGCTTATGCAGCACGGTAGTCCCGAACAACAAGCGTATTATTTACCGTCTGCGCTATCGGGTGAACATATTTGGTGTCAAGGTTATTCAGAACCGAATGCTGGCTCCGATTTGGCCTCGCTTGCGACAAGCGCTGTCCGCGACGGCGACGAGTTCGTCATCAATGGCCAAAAAACCTGGACGACCATGGCCCAAGATGCCAGCCATATGTTTTGTCTTGTGCGAACCGACGCGCAAGCGAAACCGCAAGCTGGGATCAGTTTTGTGCTAATTGATTTTACCTTGCCCGGCATTACCGTACGTCCGATCAAAAATATTTCTGGTGACGAGGAATTTTGTGAAGTCTTTTTCGATGATGTGCGCGTACCGGTTGCGAATCTAGTCGGCGAATTGAACGACGGTTGGCGAATTGCTAAGGCGTTACTAAGTTTCGAGCGATTGTTTATCGGCAACCCGAAACAGTGCCAATTGGGACTCAGTCGATTGCAAGAAATCGCGGACGCGCGAGGACTACGCGAGGATCCGATATTCGTTGACCGAACCATGCGTTTCGAGGCAGATGTGGCCGATCTGGAATCGCTGTACAAAGAATTTGCCGATATTGTGCGACGCGATGAAACGCTTGGCGCTGATATTTCTCTATTGAAGATTTGGTCAAGCGAAACCGTTAGGCGACTCAGCGAGTTTATTCTGGAATCTGCCGGTGCATCGGGTGCGTACGTCGATAACGTCGACTTTGGCACGATTGAGGTCGATATCATGAGCCACTATTACAACGCGCGACCAACGGCGATATATGGTGGTAGTAATGAAATACAGCGGAATATTATCGCTAAAAATGTCTTGAATCTGCCGTTGAGATAAATGCGACGCCGAAGCGCGCGTAACGAGATAGTTCTAGAATTAGGTATTTCCACGATGCAAAAGAGCCTGAGCTGAATAGTAACGTGACCTCTAATGACAAGCTGCTAAGCGAAGAAACGTCCTTGCGTACCGTTGGGCACTACGAGACTAACGCCGAACGTTTTCGCGACGGCACTTATGATCACGATGTTAGTCAAAATGTGGCATCGTTGCTGGATAATATAATTGCCGAGCCGCCGTTTAACATACTCGACCTTGGCTGCGGGCCAGGCCGCGATCTCAAGACGTTCCGCGACTTGGGACATAACGCGACGGGACTTGATGGTTCGCGCGCATTCGTTGAAATGGCTAAGCGGTATAGCGGTTGCGAGGTATTGTTGCAGGATTTCCTTGATTTGGATCTCCCGATGAATCAATTCGACGGCATCTTCGCGAATGCCGTGCTATTTCACGTTCCGAGCGGGAATCTTGCGAGCGTGCTTACAGTGCTTTATGCAAGCCTGAGAATTGGCGGTGTCTTATTTACGTCGAACCCGCGAGGAGACAATCGCGAAGTTTGGAACGGTGATCGCTACGGCGTGTATCACGATCTGACGCAATGGCGACGCTACTTAACGACCGCGAACTTTGTTGAAATTGATCATTACTACCGGCCGCCTGGTGTGCCGCGCGCAGAACAGCCCTGGCTAGCCACTGTGTGGCGACGAGCCACGTAATTTTTCGCGCCGTAAGGAATTTGACAAAATTACTTCGGCGCACAACGAGTGAACAGTAAGCAGAGAAATCGTATGAAATTATTAGTCCGAAACCTCGACCGCAGTACGACGGAAGACGAGTTAAGAGCATTGTGCGAACCGCACGGTACCGTGCAGTATTGTACGATTGTAAAAGATGTCGACACTGGACTGTCTAAAGGCTTCGGGTTCGTCGAAATGCCAAAGCGTGGTAACGCTAAAGGCGCTATGCGCGCGTTGAATCGAATGGTGTTGGCGGGAAGTAAATTGCGTGTTAAAGAGGCGCTCGACAATTCCGAAGGTGAACAAAGCGTCGACGCACCGAGCGACTAGCGCCATGGCGCAAGATCCACTACATGGTATAACTTTGAAGGACCTGTTAACGAAATTGGTCGACACCTACGGCTGGAGTGAACTCGGTGCTCGGGTCCCGATTAAGTGTTTCACCAACGACCCAAGTATCTCATCGAGCTTGAAATTCTTACGCAAAACACCTTGGGCTCGCGCAAAAGTAGAAAACCTCTATCTGAGCATGGTGTCTTAGATTACGGCTCGACGCGGCGCACGAATCTAATTGGCTTAGTTATTTGCCTGCTCGTAGTAAGGCATCATCGTCGGAACTAGCGCTTGTAAAGCGGCTTTTCTCGCGCTCGGATTCGGATGCGTGCTAATAAATTCAGGTTGTCCAGTGCCGCTGACTTTGCCCATTTTCTCCCACAAAGATACGGCTGCATTCGGGTTGAATCCGGCCTTAGCTGCTAGCTCGATGCCGATGCGATCGGCCTCGGTTTCCATGCTACGGCTATTCGGGAGAGATACAGCTAAAGCAGCGATCAACGCACTGCCTTGTAAGGCGACCGGTGAGTTTCCGGTCGCAATTGCGACACTTTGCATACCGAAATTGGTCGCCGCCGAAACAGACATCTTTTCCGCTGAGTGTTTGGCTAGGGCATGGGCTATCTCATGGGCGAGAACTTGGGCAAGTTCGTCATCGCTTGGATCGATCTTCAAAATCAAACCGGTGTATAGCGCCATTTTGCCTCCGGCCATGGCCCAGGCGTTCACCGTTTCCGGATCATCGATAATTTGCAGATCCCATTCCCAGTTTAACGTCTCAGCACGCATTCGCACGGCTTCGTGAACGATCTGATCAGCGATGCCGCGAACGCGTTGGTTGAGAACGCGATCGGTGTTTATTCGGTTGTCTTTTGCCAGCGGCGCTAGCATTGCGGCGTAGGCTTGCTTCGAGGCGGCAATAGCGCTCTGCTCAGAGACAACTAAGAACTGCGTGCGTCCGGTCGGGCTTGTGGCACAACCGCACAGGAAGATTCCAATGAGTAGAACGAATCCAAGGCATCGT
>CAWLAW010000426.1:0-3725 GCA_963854885.1 Gammaproteobacteria bacterium
AGTCCGTATCGATTCTATCCTTAAACGCCCTAAGCGTCAGTCTGCTAGCCAAGCCCGGGGATAATTTGAGCCTGTTGCAAGGGGGGCGTTAATTTCGGCGGAACATAACGATCCCAAATCAACACGCTGTATTCGACATTGCGATATCTGTTCGTGTTTAATTTCACACCCTGCAAAATTGAACTTAACGAATCGTTAAATGGCGCCGCTAAAGAGATCGCGGTTAATCAAACGCGCTAAAGTCGATTCATCAGCAAGAAAAGGCGGATTGGCTAGGCAAAATCGTCTAGAATTAGCTCGCATAATAAAGAGGTATTAGGGGGACGACGTAATGACAGAGATCCTGTTCGGGTTGTTTTATCTCGTCGCCATCGTCGTTGTAGTGCTGCACTTCACCGGATGGCTTGAAGACCACAACATGGATTGGCTCGTATTCGTAATGGCCGTGCTTGTGTTCCCGGTCGTAATTTTCCTGTGATGTGAGCGGATTATAGCCACAGCGCGGAACCCATCTACGCGCGCCGTGGTGTGTAGAGCCCGCCTGTGTGAACGACATTTCAAGGGCGAAACGACGCATCGGATCGGCCCGCGACACGCCGCCTATTCTTTCCGGTATTTGAATCAAAGCCTTCGGCTAGTTGCCACAATCGCTTATGCGCTTGGACAATTTCGGCCCAGCTCCATGTGCAGGTGGACACCTCGCTGCTAATCGCTGATTTCACTTCCGTTACTATATTTGCGTGGTGCTTCGTAACGTAACAGTGAACTTCGTCTCAGGCTGGGCAGCTCAGCTTGAAGCAACCGCTTAGCGTGTCTATAACTCTTCTCACTCCTACTCAAAACATCGAGCTCAGATAAGCCCCTGAATCGAACCTGAAACTAGACGTGGCCTGAAGAAAGTAATACAAGCACTCGCCCTTACCGAAGAACCCGGAAGCTCACTAGATACGCAATCGAAACTTGCGGCTACCCTAGATTTAGCGGTTTTGGCACAAGTTGCGCGCGGCGATCGAATTGACGTTGGGAAAATCGAAAATCGGACGCTCGACCTATTTCAACGGACCCTCAAGATTGCCGAAGATCGCCTCAATGACCCGGTAACGGCCCTGGCGGAATTCGAGGATCCGAGCCGCTTTGTCCCGGAACACGGTGACCTGCGGCAACGCTTTCTATTTGCCGAAACACTTGGAAGTTATTCGGCGCTACACGATCTCCTTGATGCGTATTCTCCGGCCTATCGTCTCTATAAAGAATATAACGAAAAGGCGCGAAAAAGGCGTTTAAATAAGTTGGAGGTGCACGCACTAGAGCAGTACCGCGATCAGATTGACAATGCATTAGTCCACGCAAACGAGTATCTGCTCGCCAACGCATCAGCGACCTACACTGCAGATGAACTGCAGGAGCTGAACCAAATTTTGCTCGAAGCTCGATCCCGCTTCGAGACCGTCACTGCGATACTCGGCATGCAGTTGATCGTGGAAATTGAAGATGGCGTGCGGCAGCTTTTCGCCTTCCAAGGCAAAATCCGCACGGTTCAGCGTTCCATTGATGGCGTTTTTCTCGTCGACAGCGAAGTGATGTTCATGCCGACCAACGACTTGGTCGACATCGTAAATAACCTATTTAAAGCGGCCGGGAACCCTTTTGTCGCGGAGCATATCGATGGCATGTTGCTACTGGCGGCGCGAAACTTGTTGATCCAAGCGGTTTCATTTTATTCCTACTACGGAAAACAGCAAATTTATTCGGTGTTTAAGCGCAAACAGCCGACTGTCAACAGAAGCATGATTGCCCACCACATACGATCCGAAATAAAGAAACTTTTTCAAGCCTGTCAGACAGAAAACCGCCTCGTCTTGAAACGAGTCATGAACGACGTTGAAAGGGAATTTGAAATATCAGTGGACTCAATACGATCTGAAGCCGAGCGCTCGGCAATAGAAGTGGTTGCTCAATTGATCCCAGCGTTGACTGAAGTACCCGTGCAAAAACCGAAGAAAACCCTCTTGCAGCGAATTTCACACTGGTTGTTCCGATAATTCAGCCAGACCTGTAAGATTGGCAGACCCCGACTGATGTTTCGATGGAGACTGAGATGCCGACATTGCGCGCAAGTGTCGAATTGCTGCAGCAGGTTCCCATCTTTGCGAGCCTTACTGAAGACGAACTGAGACAAATTATCCAATCACCCGATAACGGGATCGTAAATTACAAACCTCTTGAGCCCATTATTGAAGAGGACGAATTTGGCGACTGTATGTACATCGTCCTGGATGGCGCGGTCGACGTTCGGATCAAGGCCGTAGGCGGCCGAGAAATCACGATCGCAACACTAAAGGCCGGTGAATTCTTCGGCGAACAAGCCCTATTACCCGGTGCAACCGGAAAACGAAATGCTGGCGTGCGGGCGTTACAAAGCAGCCAATTATTTAAGATTACCAAAAAAGACGTTGCTCTTGGTATCAGCAACGATGAAGACCTGAGTACGGCCATCGATGGTATCGATTCTGCTGAGGATGCCGAACGGGTTAAAATGTTAATTCGCAGTGTTCGTTTGTTCCGATCGCTGTCCAAAAACGATCTGGATCGCATCGAAAACTGGACGGAAATCGGCAGCTATGAGGCCGGTGAAATCATAGTCCGGGAAGAGGAGGAAGGCGATTTTATGTACGTCATCCTGGACGGTTCGGTCGAAGTTTTTGTTGTCGATGATGACGGGCAAATTGTCGTGCTCTCGGAATTATTCCGCGGCAATTACTTTGGCGAACAGGCGCTACTTCCGGATAGTACTGGAAGGCGTAATGCGAACGTTCGTGCAAACGGACCGGCAACATTAGTAAAAGTGGCAAAGAAGTATTTTCAGCTCATCATAAATCATGACAATAAATTGATGCTTGCGTTAAAAGCTGTGGGCGACGCGCAGCAAAATAAAATCGTCTCCGCTATCGGGAAACCATATGATTGGTAGCTGATACGGTTAATTTACCGTCCTTATTCGGCAAACCGAATTCAAAATTTTCTTTACAGCGCTAAACGTCCGCGCGACGCAAAAGCACGACATCCACGAAGCCTCAACAATCTCGAACGAACTAATGCACGCCCTCGAAATACGCGCACTTACTAAGACCTATAGCAGCGGAAATCGCGCGCTCGACGGCGTCGATCTGACGGTAGAAGACGGCGAATTTTTCGCCCTACTCGGTCCTAACGGAGCCGGCAAGTCGACAATCATCGGAATTATCTCGTCGCTCATAAGCAAAACATCGGGGCACGTAAGAATTTTCGGTATCGACACCGATAAGGAGTTCGGGCGGGCAAAATCGGCCATCGGCGTAGTTCCCCAGGAACTAAATTTTTCACAGTTTGAGTCAGTTCAAGAGATTGTGTTGAATCAAGCAGGCTACTACGGAATTCCGCGAGCGAAAGCATACCAACGTTGCCGGAAATACTTAACGCAACTCGGACTGTGGGATCGTCGCGATCAGCGTTCTAGAGATCTTTCGGGCGGGATGAAGCGGCGGCTCATGATCGCAAGAGCGTTAGTCCATGAGCCCAAACTACTGATCCTCGACGAACCAACCGCAGGGGTTGATATTGAGTTGCGTCGCTCGATGTGGGTTTTTCTGCGCGACCTGAACGCCGCCGGAACGACGATTATTCTGACCACCCATTACCTCGAAGAAGCCGAGCATTTATGCCGACACATTGCCATTATCGATCAA
>CAWLAW010000427.1:0-3711 GCA_963854885.1 Gammaproteobacteria bacterium
GAAGCTGAAGCGGCGGGGTTTGATTCTGTGTGGTCCGCCGAGGCGTGGGGTTCGGATGCAATCACCCCGTTGGCATGGATTCTGTCGCGCACGACGAAAATCAAAGCCGGCACAGCAATTTGCCAGATCCCAGCTCGCACCCCGGCGAATATGGCGATGACCGCGATGACTTTGGATGCGCTATCCGGCGGTCGGTTTGTTCTTGGGCTGGGTCCCTCAGGTCCGCAAGTAATCGAAGGCTGGTATGGCAATGCATACGGAAAACCACTCGCGCGCAGCAAAGAATACATCGAGATAATTCGAAAAATTTTAGTCCGTGACAAGCCCTTAACGCACGATGGGGAGCACTATCAAATTCCGTATAACGGCCCGGGTAGTACGGGTCTCGGTAAACCGTTAAAGAGCATTTTGCACGGCGATCCGAATTTACCGATTTACACCGCGTCGTTTACCCCGGCTGGGGTGAAAGTGGCGGCGGAAATCGCCGATGGCGTGTTTCCAGTGTGGATGAACCCGGAAAGATTCGACTTGTTCGACGCGCCGTTGAAGGAAGGGTTCGCCAAAGCGGGTGGCGGTAAGTCACTGGATAATTTTGACGTCGCACCATTCATCCGCATGGCAATGGGTGATGATATTGCGGAATGTCGCATGAAAATTAAGCACGGCTTGGCTCTGTACATCGGCGGCATGGGCGCGAGGAATAAAAATTTCTACAACGACTATGCAAAGATGGCGGGCTACGAAGAAGCCGCGGTCAAAATTCAAGATTTCTTCTTAGCTGGTGCAAAAGATGCCGCCGCCGATGCCGTGCCTGATCAACTCGTCGATGAAACCGCGTTGGTGGGGCCACCGGCACATATTCGAGAACAGTTGAGTGTGTGGAAATCCGCAGTCAAGCGCAAAGAAGTCGGTACGATGATTATGTCTGTTAGCAAGCCGGAAGATGCACGGTTTCTCGCCGAGGAGCTCCTATAGCTTCGCCTGCCAAGCGACTCACTTTGCTTAGCGCCTAGGAGCGCAAGGTTTTTCGGCGACATGCTAAGAGGCCGGCGCTGAAGGAGCGCACGCGATTTCTCCGATTAAGTGCACGCACCTTGTGTGGCTCTAGGATCGGGAACTGACAATGCGTTTTGCTTCGCATCGCGAAGTCTATTGAACAGGGTGGTCAGTTATTCTCGGAATTCTGATCAAATCTAGGTAAAACTCAATTGTTCTCGAATTGCGGTTCCAAGATCTGTCGAGTTTGGTCGGTAGCGCTCCTCGAGTGATGGCGCGTACGGTACCGGAACAAAAGGGGCGCCAACCCGACGGATGGGTGCGTGCAATTCGCTAAACCCACGATCAGCCACTCGAGCCGCAATTTCCGCACCGATTCCGAACTGTTCAACACCTTCGTGAAACACAACCAGACGATGGGTCTTCGCGACAGACGCCAAGACGAGCTCCTCATCCCAGGGCTGAATCGAACGGAGATCGATGATCTCAACATTTATACCGTCGGTGACTATTTGCTCCGCACACTCAAGCGCCCAATGCACCGCTGCGCCGTAAGTGACGACCGTCACGTCCGCACCGTTTCGAATTATCCGTGCCTCATTAAATTTGCTCGTCGGGTGCTCAAGCGGAAACGTTTGTTTAGTCGCATAAAGCGATTTGTGTTCGACAAAAATGACTGGGTTGGGATTGTTAATCGCGCCGCGCATTAACTCGTAGGCGTCAATCGGGTTCGATGGACAGACAACCAGTAATCCCGGGATGTGGGCGAACCAAGCTTCGAGACATTGCGAATGTTGCGCACCCGCACTCATGCCTCCGCCATGCGGCATGCGTACCACCATGGGCACGGAGTTTTGTCCGCCGAACATGTAGTGGGTCTTCGCCGATTGATTGACTAGTCCGTCCATGGCCAAGGTGCAAAAGTCCATAAACATAATTTCGACGACGGGTTTATAGCCACCGAGCGCGAGCCCTAACGCCGTACCGACCAGGGATGCCTCTGAGACGGGGAAGTCGATAACGCGCTCGCTGCCGAAACGATCGTGGAGTCCCGCAGTTACGCCAAATGGGCCGCCCGGTGGGCCGATATCCTCGCCTAAGAGGACGACGCGATCATCGACGTCCATCGCATCTGCTAACGCTTGATTAATGGCCTGGCCGCACGAGAAGTTTGCGTCAGGGTTCATGTTGCGTAGACCTCCGTTAGCGAAAAATTTGGCGCACTGCCTGTACGGGCAGTGGCGAGCGCGGCGTTGATTTCTTTTCCAACGGCTGTGTCGATTTTCTCTATGGATGATTGCAACCCGGCTTCCAGGAGTCGTGCTCGTAACAAGGTAATTGGGTCGCGTAGTTTGGCTGCAGCTAAATCGTCTGCATCGCGATAGGCTTGAGTATCTCCAGCATGATGACCGTGTAAGCGCACAACAGAGACTTCGAGTATTTGTGGATTTGACGTCGAACGAATTGATGAGACGAGCTGCCCGGCGATTTCTGCCAGCGCGACGACATCGGCGCCGTCAATAAAATGGTAATCAATGCCGAATGCAGCGGCCAGTTGCTTGAGGCTGCCGCGAAACTGGCTATCGGAAGGCGAATATTCGCTCCAACCGTTGTTTTCGCAGACGAATAAACACGGCAGTGTCCACAACGCACAGAGATTAAAACATTCATGAAATACACCTTCAGCGAGCGCCCCGTCGCCGAAGTAGGCAGTAGAAATATTATCACTGCGATCAAGTTTGTGCGCCAATGCGGAACCCGCTGCGATGGGCAGTCCAGCCCCAACAATCCCGTTGGCGCCGAGAATGCCGATGCTCGTGTCAGCGAGATGCATCGAGCCGCCGCGGCCCCGGCAAATCCCGTTGTCCAAGCCCAACAACTCCGCAAGCAGTGCACTCGGCGCCATGCCCTTCGCTATCGCTTGAGCGTGGCTGCGATGCGTCAACGTTATCGTGTCTTCGTCACGCAGATGCGCACTCAGCGCGACGGGAACAGACTCCTGTCCCAAGCTCAGGTGCATGAAACCCGGTATCGCGCCGTCCTCGTTCAACTCTATTAATCGTTCTTCTAGATTGCGGATCCGTTGCATAGCTCGGTAATAATTTAACCAAGTCGCTGTTTCGGTCCTCGTCGGTGCGAGGTTGGGATCGCTTAGAAACTTATCACCACTCATTGCTTTGCAGTCCTTGAAGATAACGTGAATCCGCGCCAGGCCGTACGTCACGTGCGCTGACCATTATCTACGATGGTTATATTTCCTCAAGGTTGCTGTCCGGCTAGCCACCCGGTTTCCGAGCAGCACGGTCAAACGGAACGCTCTATGATAGTCCGCGTTAATCGGTAATTAATTTGGAGCTGAGCGAATGACGATTTCAATTGAAAACGAGGGATCGGTAAGGACAATCATTCATGACCGTTATGAAGCCCGTAATGCGATGGACCCCGACAGCGCAGTCGCGTTACACCAGGCGATGCTCGATTTCGACGCCGATTCGTCAGCCTCCGTGGCGGTACTGTGGGGCGCCGGCGGTGCGTTTTGCGCCGGCTGGGATTTGAAATACGCCGGGACCTTAGTCGGCGCGGACGACCCTCTCGCCGAGATCGACTTCAAAGTTGGTACGACTGCCGATCCGAGAGCACCGATGGGCCCGACTCGTCTGGCGCTTAGCAAGCCCGTTATTGCAGCAATTGAAGGGCCTGCAGTCGCCGGCGGAA
>CAWLAW010000428.1:0-3710 GCA_963854885.1 Gammaproteobacteria bacterium
TCACTGGCGATACGAGTTATTTCAAGTGAATAGCTCGAAGACTTGCCAATTGCCCGTCGGTTTCGACTCCTTGGAGCATTTAGTCGGCGATTGGGCGTTACCGAGCGAGGCCGAACGCAATCATAGGCGATTGAGTGCAGCAATGGATGAGATCCAATCGTTTTACGATTGCGTCCTCGCGAAAATGGATGATCTGGTTGCCCATCTTGGGAATTACAAGCTTTCGGCATTGCCCGATGCGGAGCGCAAGCTTATGTATCTCGCGTTGTCACTAATGGAGGTCGCTCCCGCTGTCGAGATCTACCGACAACCCGATATCCCAGATGCGATCCCGGCGTCTCGTTTGATTATTCGAAGTCCGGTTTAGCTCAACCGCCAGGCGCAGAATGCTTAAGGAGCCCTAATGAAATATTCAATTTTCTATAGTCTTCAAGCACCTGAGCAATTCAACGTCACCCCGCAACAAGTCTATGCCGAAGCGCTTGATCAAATTGAACGAGCGGACGAACTCGGCCTGCATCAAGTTTGGCTGACGGAACATCACTTTATGGATGACGGCTACTGTCCGTCTCCGATGATAGCGGCCGCGGCAATCGCCGGGAGAACCAAGCAAATCCGCATCGGACAAGGGGTGGTGCTTTTACCGTTCTACGGCCACCCATTACGCCTCGCGGAGGATACTGCGGTGCTCGATTTAGCCTCCGGCGGGCGATTTGAACTAGGCGTTGGCAGAGGATATCGCGAACACGAGTTTGATGGCTTCGGGGTCAACATAAAACATCGCAAGGGAATGACCGAGGAAGGCCTTGAAATTTTGCGACGCGCCTGGTCGGGCGAGCGCTTTAGTTATTCAGGAAAATACTATCAGGTGAACAATGCAAAATTGTCACCATTACCAGTACAACGGCCGCCGCCCGTGTGGCTTGGAGCAGCCACTGCAAAAGTTCGTCGCGAGGTTGCTGAAGCCGGGCACCCGCTATTGATTTCTTTGATCACTGATGTCGAAGAAACCAAATTAGAATTTTCCGATCACACAAATGCGCTGATCGCTTGTGGTCGAAATCCGGCAGATTTTCCGCGCGCATTAATTCGTGAATTTTACGTCGCCGAGGATCACGAAACCGCCTGGCGAGAAGTAAAGCCACATTTTTTACACATTTATCGGAATGTTTACTGCCCCCCACATTTGCCGTTTTACGACGAAAACGCAGATGGAAGTCGCCGCCTGATTACCGATCCGATGGACGAATACATGGAGTCGGAACGGTTTCGAAAAGATCGCCACATCATTGGCGATCCGGACTTTTGCGCTCAACAGTTACGACGCTACCGCGACGAAGTCGGCATCGAAAATATTATTCTACGCATGCAATTTCCAGGACAGCCGATGGCGCAAGTCATGAAATCTTTGGAATTATTGGTAAACGAGGTGATACCACGCGTTTGAGCCAGCTTAGGCGACTAAGCCCTGCAAGGCTGCCGCTTGTTCTCGGACAAGCTCCGGCGCGCCAAATGCCTGACGGTTAAAGCCAATGCGTTTAAACCAATAATGCAGCCCGAGTAGATCCGTAAAGCCGACTCCGCCATGTACTTCGGTTGCGGTACGCGCTACGAATGTGCCGACTTCGGCCATGTGCGCTTTTGCGTGGCAGGCCGTGACTCGGGCTTCATCGGGCAGCTCATCGAGCGCATAGGCTGCATACCACATCATGGCGCGGCACGGCTCAAGCTCAGCCGTCATTTCGGCGCATAAATGTTTCACCGCTTGGAACGATCCAATGACCCGGTTAAATTGCGTGCGTTGTTTTGCGTAGGCGACCGCCGCGTCCAGCATATGCTGTGCGGCGCCAAACGTATCGGCAACCAGCATGACCCGTGCGATGTCGAGTAATTCATCGGCCACTGCAGGGTCGTCGCTGACTAATTGCGCCGGCGTGTTGGCGAACCGCAGTTCGCCGGAGTCTCGTGTTCGATCAATCGTGGTATGGCTTAGCTGCTCTAAGCCTTGAGCGCCCGAATCGACTAAAAACAGTGCTTTGTCATCGGTCGCAACCAATATCTGATCTGCCTGCGGGTCGAGGACGAACATCGATCGTCCCGACAAATTGCCATTATTCGATCGCACCCCAGCATCGCCTCGTGGGCCAGCAACTTCGCTAATAGCGACACCGACCGTTGTTTCTCCACTGAGCAGCCCGCTGATATTAAACGCCGAGGAATTGTTGGCCCGGGAAATTGAGAACGGGGCTAGTACCGCAGAGCCGATGAATGGAGCGGGGGTCGCATGTGCGCCCAAGCATTCGGCAAACAGCGCGGCCTCGAGGATCCCAAGGCCAAGACCGCCGTGCTCGTCGGGGAGTAGTAAAGACGTAACCCCAAGTTCTGCAAGTCCGCGCCACAGCGCAGAGCGATCCGCGTCTTTAACGAAACCTCTCAGCTGCTCTAAACCGGCTTGTTCGTTCAAGTAGCGATTAATACTGTCCTGCAGTGCGACTTGTTCTTCCGATAAACCGAAATCCATTAGACCGCTCCTACCTTTGGTTCTTTCGGCATATTTAGGCCGCGTTCGCTAATAATGTTTTTTTGAATCTGTGATGTGCCACCGCCGATGATGAGCCCCAGGTAATACATATAATTCCATTGCCACAAACCATCACCGCGAACGTATTCATTGTCCCCGTAGGCGAGTCCAAATTCCCCCATGGCATCGATCGCGAGCTTTTCTAGTTCATGGCGTAGTTCTGTTCCTTGAAGTTTGACAATCATTCGCGCGAGTGGCGCGGATTGTTGATTAACTTTAGCCGACAACAATCGCAGATCATTGAAACGCATTGCCATCAGCTTGCCTTGGATACGCATGAGGCGATCGCGAAACACCGGCATGTCGATTATGCGTTGGCCGCCTAGCGTTTCCGTTTGCATTAGTTGGATCAAATTGTTTAATCGGGTCAACGCGATATTTGGATCACCGAGCAATTCGCGCTCGTGGCCGAGAATCGTATTAGCCACCCGCCAGCCGTCACCACGCTGGCCAACAATTTGCCCAGCGGGTACACGTACATCCGTAAAAAACACCTCGTTGAAATTTCTGGTTTCAGTCATGTCATGTAACGGTCGAACGTCAATTCCGGGGGTGTCCATTCGTAGTAGCAGAAATGAAATGCCGTCATGTTTCGCCGCGTCTGGCTCGGTGCGAACTAAGCAAAACATCCAGTCCGCGAAATGCGCTGAACTTGTCCAGATCTTATTGCCGTTGATAACCCAATCATCACCATCTAAATTAGCGTTTGTGCGTAAGCTGGCTAAATCGCTACCGGCTTCCGGTTCTGAGTAGCCTTGGCACCAGAACGTCTCGCCGCGTAAGGTTGGCGGGATTATTTCGTTACGTTGCTGCTCGGTTCCGAGTTCGAGTAACGTTGGAATAAGCATCGCGATCCCTTGGCCGCCGATACCGCTGGTTACTTTCGCATTAGCGAATTCGTCGGCAATGATTCGCGATTTCAAGATGTCGGGTTCGGCGCCATAGCCGCCGTACTTTTTCGGGATCGTCCTCGCCGTATAGCCGTGTTCAATTAGTCGCGCTTGCCAGGCTAAAGCTTTTTCCGATCGGTAATCGCGTTGATTAAATGGCGCCTCGGATCCGTGTGCTTGCAAAAACGACCGAACTTCTTGGCGGAAATTTTCGTATTCGTGGCCGTAAGATAAATCCA
>CAWLAW010000429.1:0-3706 GCA_963854885.1 Gammaproteobacteria bacterium
GAAGCGTTGTTGCCGGTAATCGTGTGCTTCCCGAACTTACCCTTATTTCCGTACTCGTAGAGCGCGGTTGCATGTCCGCTCCCGGCCTCGTTAATAGTTACATCTCCGAGGACGTCGAGATTGTTGCCCACTATCGCGTCTAACAGAGCGCTCCTGGCGGCAGTGACATTTTGATTTCCCTTGAGTGTTAGATCGCCGCCAACATCGAACATCAAATCTGCGTGATAACCGTCTACCGTGTTTGCATCAAGGACCGCATCTCCTCCAATTCCGTAAAGCGCCGTGGCCAAGCCGCTACCTGCTTCATTAACTCTGGTGATACCGACAAAATTTGCATCTTGGCTCGCAATCGCACGAAGCTTGGCGTTACTTTTAGCGCTAACACCGATCGCGCCATTGACATTGATATTTCCGTTCGCGGCGCTCAGGCTTAACGTCGCCACAGAACCGGTTACCATTGTTGGTCCGTTTATCGTGATCGAGCCGCCGGCATCCGCATCAATTAAGGCGCTCTCGAAACCGGTTGCAATTGTTGGTCCGTTTATCGTGATCGAGCCGCCGGCATCCACATCAATTAAGGCGCTGTCGAAACCGGTTACAATGGCCGTCATGCCCGAGTTTATGGCGACGTCCCCGGTCACACTCCCCGCTTGAATATTGACATTGTTGGCGCTTACTTGTCCAAGCGTGACGTTACCATTCTGTGTGCCGGCGGATGCGATGAAATTACCGTTAATGTCGATGATAAACCCCGGCAGATCGATATCGCCGTTGGAAACGAGTGAACCCGAAGGACCTGCGATCTGCAACCTCAACGCACCGGAGCCCAATGCTGTAATTCCGGTACCACCGGCTGCGGCGTTGATTTCATTACTTGCACGAACAATGACGCTCGTTCCAACGTTGAGCTGTCCTTCGACGAACTGCGTGCCAATCACATCGAGGGAACCATAACCATAACTTGAACCTGGCGCCGGTCCATTGCTAAATTGTACGACCCCAGGGTCGACGAGCAACTCGCCGCCGGCTCCTAGTGAGACGTCGCCTTTGAGCACTAAGCCGCCGTGGCCACTAACTTCAACGACGCCGCCGCGCTCGCCACTGTCACCAGCCGCTGCAAAGATGTCTGCATCCTTTCGAAAGGCCAAAGTGCCATCCGCGATGACATTCACCACGCCGCCGTTGCCAGCGCCGTCACCATTCGCTGTGATCAGTGAGTCCGCCGTAAGGGTAATATTTTCGTCGCTTAGAATGTCTACATGGCCGCCGGAATGGCCGCCCTCGGCATTAACATCGATCGTGCCGGTGTTGACAATATCGCCACCCGAAGCGGTTAGATAAATTTCTCCGCCGTGTTCAACGACCCGGTGCGCTTGCAATAGGCCGTCGTTATTAACAGCAGTCGCGACTAAATCGTTAGCGACCTTCGCGGTCATAATAATTTGACCGCCGTCGGCTAAAATTTGACCTGTATTATTTGCCCCAGCGAGACCTGAAACTGTCGCTTCGTCAACCGCAAAGCTCACCAAGCCATCGTTGCTCAATTCAAGCGTCATTTGGTTGCCCGCGGCTAATACGACCGAACCGAGGCGTGCAGAAATTACCCCCGTATTGTTTGCGTAATCACCAGCCAAGACGACATAGCCGCCATCGGCAACGTTAATTTCACCGGCATTCTCGACGGTCGCACCATCGACAGCATTGTGCGGGCGCGTGAACACGTAATTGCCGGACATAAAGTCATTATTTGAGATGTCGAGCGTGCTTGCAGTGAACGAACCCACGTCGACTTTGGCGCCTTGCGCGAAATAAATTCCTTGGGGGTTGACGAGATAAACACGCCCGTTTGCTTGAATTTGTCCGAGAATGCTGGATTGTTGAGAACCGACTACACGATTCAAAATCGATGACGTCGTGCCAGGTTGGTTGAAGATAACGTACTCGTCGCTATCGACCGAGAACGATCCCCAATTAACGATCGCGTTTTGCGACGATTGATCGACTTGCGTGTGCGTTGCATTTGGACGGCTGATCGCGGCCGAGCCGCCCACCATATTTTCGCCGCTTGGGCCAGCCAACGCGAGGCCTGGTATGGACGCTAAAGCGCCCCAACCCACTCGTGAGGCGGTGCTGCGGCGAAAAAAATCTGCGATCGGTCGCAGTTTGAAAGCCCGGACATTCATTCGGCGCTACTCCTTGAAAATACTCGATTTCCTTGCAATGTGGGCCATGCTAGGCCCATGCCGCAATGCATAACAAGGTAATAATTCACGTAAATTTCGATACTCATCAAAAGTTTGCACTTAGTCCGAACCAAACCCGAACTGCGTCGCGACCGTCCACAGACTCTTGCGATCCAATCTGTTTGGCTAGTTCGAGGTTGATCCGATAGTGCTGCCCGAGCAAGGTCTCGAAGCCCACCCCTGCACCCGATATCGATTCTGTGGACTCCAAACCAATCGTTGCCGCGTTCTTTCGGGTAACGGTCCCCGTATCGCCAAAGATGAAGGCTCGAGTCGGCCATTTTTCGGCAAACATCAACTGCCTTTGAATCTCAATTGTGGCCGCATAACCACCATCACCGGCGAGTTCCGAGGATGCGTAGCCGCGTACGCTATCGCGTCCACCAATTCGATACTTTTGCGTATCAACAATCGGATCGACCGATCCGACCATGGTTAATTTAGCGAATAATGACCAAGCTCCGACTATCGTGCGGATGTGGGTCATATCGAGGCGCATTTTCGCAGTCTGCGCGTTGTTTTCCAGCTGGAACGTTAGGGGGTCGCGCTCGTTCGCACTAAAATTCGTCGCAAAGTTTGCGCTGACGGTGGAAAAAGAATTGTCTTCGTGAACGCGGCTGTACAACAAGTTTAAATTCATTAAGGAAATATCGGCTTTACCTTTCAGCGCGATGCTGCGCACTAACTGGCGTGTAATAACACGGTCGTAGCCGATTCCAATATAGAGATTTTGCTTTTGGCTGCGGATGAGTGGGTGATAAATGTTAAATCCGAAGTTGTCACCGTCGCCGCTCAAATCGAGCCCCTCTAATCCGCGCGGCAGTTCGTCGCTATCGACTTTATAATCGTTGCGACTGAAATAGACGGCGGCGCGCGTGCCGTGGTGAAGAATTGGCAGGCTGTAACCAAAATTAAAGTAGTCGAGCTTCCCGCCATCAGCGTGCGCAATATTGAAATCTAAGCGATCGCCAATTCCTAAGGGTGCATTGACAGAAAAATCTCCTTCGAGCTTCCACTCGCCGATGGACGTCCTTCCGTAGTTGTTGTAACGCACGGCAGCGTCAAAGCGTTTCTCTGTCGTGCGAATCGTGAGGTTGGATTCGCCAAATTGTGCACCCGGCTCAATAACTGCTTTTGCCGTAACCCCAGGCATATCGTTCAAAAGGAGGAGATCGCGTTCGAGACGTTCTTCCGAGATCACATCGCCTATCGCCGCACCGGTAATACGACGTTCTAAGATGCCCGGCCGATAGGCCTTGCTCCCAGTAATTGCAATCGCGCCGATGCGCCCCTCGATGACTTCGAGCTTCACCGTTCCAGAACTAATTTTCTGTGCGGGTACGGTCACCGACGCAACGGAATATCCCTTATCGCGATAGTACTGCGTTAACTCATCCGCAACTGAATAGATCTCGAATAATGTAAGGGACTGCCCTTCGTACGGCGCTATGATCGCGCGCAGC
>CAWLAW010000430.1:0-3701 GCA_963854885.1 Gammaproteobacteria bacterium
CGCACTCGCTTCTCTAAAAATTACATGGAGCAAGTGGGATCGATTCAAGGCGCCGTTGAGGCATACGTTAATGAAGTAAAGAAAGAGCAATTCCCGACTGCAGAATATTCGTTCGAATAAAAAACCGTCCAGGATCTTGCGCCGGCTCATCTCAATAATGCCAGGGATCGGTTAATTGCCTGTGTTCCGCGTAGCTTGCTCGTCGAGAATTTTGTTCTGCGCACCGCGAAATTAAATAAAAGGTTTGCATATGGATAAAAATCTGCAGCGCTTAATCGACACCTTGGTGCTTGAAAGGTTAGAAGAAAACTTGTTTCGTGGTGCAGTCACCGATACCCACGTCCGGCGCGTCTACGGTGGAAAGGTATTAGGTGAAGCAATCAACGCGGCGCAGTCGACAGTCGACGACGATCGGTCGGTTCATTCGATACATTGTTACTTTTTACGCGAAGCAGATTCGAAGAAGCCGGTAATATACGAGGTGGACGCAAGTCGGGATGGCGGCAGTTTTTCGGCGCGACGAATTGTCGCAATTCAAAACGGTCGGCCGATATTTACGATGGAGGCATCGTTCCATCAGATCGAAGACGGCATTGAGTATCACGGCCCGATGCCGGACGCGCCGCAACCCGAAGACGTTGAGAAATTAAGCTTTAGAGAATTGGATCTCACGAAAGCGCCGCCCAATGTTCAGCGCTTCGTGAATATTTCTGCGCCGTTTGAGATCCGGCCAATTGATCACTACACCGCGGAGATGCCGGCCGGTTCGGAACCGAGGAGACGCGTTTGGATCCGTACGGTCGAAGCCTTACCTGATGAGCCCGCACTGCACCGAGCGATATTAGCCTACATTTCTGATTACGGTTTGATAACCACGTTGCTCATGCCGCACGGAATTAAAATTACAGATTCTCGGTTGCGGATGGCGAGCCTTGATCATGCAATGTGGTTTCATCGCCCATTTCGAATGGATGAGTGGTTACTCTACGTTTGCAATGGCGTCTCTTCCGCTCATGCCCGGGGCCTTGCCGAGGGCAGGTTTTATCGGCGTAACGGTGAGCTTGTGGTGTCTGTGGCCCAGGAAGCGTTGGTAAGATTGGTCGAGCCATGAGGCCAGTGTGATCGGCGTTTACGATCCGCGATGGACATCTCACAACTCACGGCTTAGATTATGCTGCAGTTACACTATTTTGGTGAAAGCTATTGTCTACACGTCGTACGTTCCTAGCCTCGTCAGCCGCGCTAGCGGTAATTCCCGCGCTTTCGTTCGCGACTCGGAGCGATATTAGTGCTGAAATTATTACCGATGCAAGTTGTAAGGATGGCGAGATGTTTGCCAATTTCTTTGCGACGCGATCGGTAAATCCAGGCTGCGACCCGCTGGTTTTTTTGCAAGAACTACACGCATTAGTGGATGACGACGGTCCCGAACGGGTCTTTGGGCTGACCAGTAGCTCAAATCGTTTCTTGGTTGAACAAACACTCGCGCCGCTCGGTTTTCGGCGCACCTATTGGGGCGAACATAATTACGCACGCGATCGGCTGTACCATCAGTTCGGCGGCGCGTCGCCATCGCTCAGAAAAATCGCGACCGACGTATGTGATGCACAAGGAAACTGGGCAGCCTGCATCGCCGGTTCACTTGAACAGTTAGTTTCGGGCGAAACGGTTCGTCGACAGGTGTCCGTGCAAGTCGAGTTGCAACGGCCGACAAACAGTACTGGTTTTTTGTGCTCTTGGTTGTTGGAGCGAGCGTAGACCTTATGGCGGATCGGCAAATTTTACCGGAAGGGATCGGCGCGGCGGCGTTCAACAGTGCATGCGATGAACTACGCGCGGTAGTTGGACCGCAATGGTTGATTCGCGATAACGCCGAACACTTGAACAGTTATCGTGACTCGTTTTCGCCGAGTGATATCGATGCGAATGCGCCGTCTGCTGCAGTCGCTCCAAAAGATGTAACGCAAGTGCAAGGAGTATTGGCTGTGGCCCGCCAATATAGAATCCCTTTATGGACGGTGTCGACAGGCCGCAACTACGGATACGGTGGTGCAGCGCCGCGCAAAGCCGGCTGTATTGTGCTCGATCTCAAACGCATGAACCGGATCATCGAAGTCAACGAAAAGCACGCCTTTGCGGTCGTTGAGCCAGGGGTGAGCTTCCAAGAACTCTATCAATATTTACAACGTCGCGACATTAAATTGTGGCCGGATCCGTCGGCGCCCGCTTGGGGTGGGGTGGTTGGTAATACTGCCGATCGCGGGGTCGGCTACACGCCTTATGGTGAGCATTTTACCGTCCAATGCGGTATGCAGGTCGTTCTGGCTGACGGCAGCGTAATCGAAACTGGTATGGGTGCTACGGCGAGCTCGGCGGCTAAGAACATTTATAAATATGGCCGTGGCCCCTGGGTTGACGGAATTTTTACCCAATCAAATTTCGGCGTTATTACGCAAATGGGTGTATGGCTACTACCCGAACCGCCAGGCTATCGGCCTTACATGGTGACATTCCCAAGAGAAGACGACATCCACCAAATTACTGAACTCGTGCGTCCGCTAAAAATTAATATGCTGATCCCGAATGCCGCGACTACCGTTGGATTGATCTGGGAAGCGGCCGTTAAAACAACAAAAGCGCAGTACTACGACGGCGACGGCGTTATGCCAGAGAGCGCGCGAAAAAAGATGGCGCAGGATCTCGATATTGGCAATTGGAACTTTTACGGGGCGCTGTACGGGCCAGAACCGATAATGGACAACAACTGGAAAATCATCCAGGAACGTCTTGCCGAGGTTGCCGGCGCGAAGTTTTATTTCGCCGACGATCGAAAGAACGATGCGGCCTTCGACTACCGAGCTAAATTGATGCGCGGGATCCCGAATATGACGGAGTTCGGATTGTTAAACTGGGTTGGGGCCGGTTCGCATATAGATTTTTCACCGATCTCGCCGATTACAGGGGACGGGGCGTTACAGCAATTTCATTTTATGCGCGACAAATGCCACGAATTTGGGTTTGACTACATTGGGGAATTTCTTATCGGCTGGCGCGACATGCACCATATTTTGATGTTGGTGTTCGATCGCAACAGTGACGCGCAAAAGGTTGCTGTACAGGAACTCTTCGAGGTGCTGGTTGCCGAGGCGTCGAGCAAGGGTTATGGCGAATACCGCACGCACTTGGAATATATGGACACGATCGCCGATTCTTACAGCTGGAACGATAACGCACTTTCGCGAGTCAACCATGCGCTGAAAAGCGCATTAGATCCAACCGGGATTTTATCGCCAGGAAAATCTGGGATTTGGCCTGGTAAGTCGGGGAAGACGTAGATGGCAAATTTCGCCGTGCTTATGTGTCTTGTCCTCATACTGTCGTGTAGTGGCTGCGGCACAGAAGACGATAAGGCGCGTCCTGCAGTAGCTGCGCCGGTGCTCCAGGATGAAATAATCGCCCTGCCAGCGAGGCAATCTGATGCCGCGCCGGCGCTCAGCGCGGACGGTGAAGCGATGTTCGTCCAATATTGCGCAGGCTGCCACGATGGGGGCGACGGCCATCCGGGGACGATGCGCCTCGCAGTCCGACTCGGGGCGGAAAATTCAATTCTGCGCAAGCGGTCAAATTTAGCCCCGGAGTACGTCAAAATCGCGGTTCGAAACGGCTTTGAGATGATGCCAGCTTTTCGGCCAACGGAAATT
>CAWLAW010000431.1:0-3687 GCA_963854885.1 Gammaproteobacteria bacterium
GCCGGCCAGATCTTCTCGCCGACGCTCGCGACGAAGTACAAACACACGATGATACTCAGTACGATGATCGGGAGCTCAACCATGCTCATCGTTGCGCCGTCGGGCAAACGCATAATTAGGACGTAACTCAACAATGCTGCAAGCGGGGCGATAACGACATTTGATACCGCTAAACCGGCGGCAGTTTGCAGCTTTCGCGATACGGCAATTGCCGGGCAAATGCCAATCAGATAAACGAGTATCAAATCAGACCCAACCGCACCAGCGAGCAATAATGCAAGCGCGTCTGCCACGGCTATTTGGCCTTCATCCCCGAGACTGCCCCGTCGTCTGCACTCAACAAAAATAATTCTTCGCCGCCGGGGCCGGCCGCTAAAACCATTCCTTCGGAGATTCCAAAGCGCATTTTCCGGGGTTTGAGATTGGCGACCAAAATGACGTGACGACCGACCAAGGTGCTCGGTTCGTAGGCGCTTTTGATTCCGGCGAACACGGTACGTGTCGCGTCCCCAACTTCTAACGTCAACTCCAACAACTTATCCGCGGCTTCGATTGGTTCTGCGGCGATAACCTTCGCAACTCGAAGATCGATTTTCGCGAAATCATCGATTGAAATGAAATTTTCTGCAGTTTCAGATCCCTCGTCTAGAGCTGGGTTTTGCGCGACGTCGGTCGCCTTACTTGCACCGATCATTGCCTCAACTTTCTTTGCCTCGATGCGTTGCATCAATGGTTTAAATTTATTAATCCGTTGCCCGGTTATCTGTAATTCAGCATCGCTCCACCGAAATGCTGTGTGGTTGAGAAATTTCTCGACCTCTATTGCCATCGCCGGCAACACCGGTTTTAAATAGATCATCAGGACCCGAAACAACGCGATGCCGGTCGTACACACCTCGTGTAGCTCGGCTGCACTACCCTCTTGCTTCGCCAAGACCCAAGGCTTGCGAGCGTCGATGTACTGGTTCGCAGAATCTGCTAAGCGCATTATGTCGCGCATTGCCCGCGCGAAATCTCGCGATTCATAACACTCGCTGATCTTCGGTGCCGCGGCGCTCAGTTCGGCGACGAGTTCGGGATTATCCAGTCGTTCGCTGAGTATGCCGTCAAAATTCTTCGTGATAAACCCGGCACAGCGACTCGCAATATTCACCACTTTACCGACCAAGTCACTATTCACTCGGTTCTGAAAGTCATCCAAATTTAGGTCGATGTCCTCGATAGCAGGACCTAATTTCGCAGCGAAGTAATAGCGCAGGTACTCGGGATTGAGATGCTCGAGATATGCACTGGCGGTGACAAATGTGCCCCTAGATTTCGACATTTTTTGACCGTCGACCGTGAGGAAGCCGTGCACGAAAACATTCGTCGGCAATCGAAACTGTGCGCCGTAGAGCATGGCCGGCCAAAACAATGTATGGAAATACATAATGTCTTTGCCAATAAAATGGTACAGCTCGGCGCTGCTATCGACCCTGGTGAACTCGTTGAAATCGAGATCCTCACGGTCGCAATAATTTTTGAAACTGGCTAAATAACCGATCGGAGCATCGAGCCAAACATAAAAATATTTGCCCGGTTCGTTCGGGATCTCGAAACCGAAATAAGGTGAATCCCGCGAAATATCCCAGTCCTGCAACCCGGCTTCGAACCATTCATTTAGCTTGTTAACAACACCTGATTGCAATGCATTGTCCGCGAGCCAATCCTTTAGCATCGTTTCAAAATTATTGAGCTTAAAAAACAAATGTTCGGTTTCTCGTTGTTCAGGGGTCGCGCCGCTCAGGGCCGATACTGGATTCACCAATTCACTCGGCGAGTACGTACGAGAGCAACTTTCGCAACTGTCACCATATTGATCGTCTGCGCCGCAATGTGGACACGTGCCGCGCAAGAATCGATCCGGCAAAAATAAGTTCTTTACTGGATCATAGGCCTGGGTAATCGTTTTCCGGGAAATATGTCCGCCGTGATTTAGCCGTGAATAAATCAGTTCTGCGATTTCTTTGTTTTCGCTGGAATGAGTCGAATGATAGTTATCGAATTCGATACCAAATCCCGCAAAATCACGTTGATGCTCTGCACTCACCCGCTCGATTAACGCCTCAGGACTTAACCCTTCTTGCTCTGCGCGTAACATCACTGGCGTGCCATGAGCATCGTCGGCACAAACGTAGTAGCAGTGGTGCCCACACATTTTCTGAAATCGAACCCAAATGTCCGTCTGAAGATATTCGACTAAATGCCCAATATGTATCGGGCCGTTGGCATATGGCAGCGCGCTCGTTACGAGGATTTTTCGTTTCTGGGTGGTCATAATTCTCAGTTTTCGAGGGGTCTATCGACAGTGAAAATCGGCTAATTTTAAAGCGCGATTCGCTGGCAATACGTTAACATCTCGGGGCGCTTGATGCCATGCGTCGCGGACCATGCGCATTGTGTAGAATAGCGCCCAAATTAGTTATATAGAGAAGCCTTATGCTCGTCTCGCAAGAAGCAATCAAAGCTGCGATCAGCACCGTAAACGACCCCTATCTCGGGACGGATCTGGTTAGCGCAGAAGCGATTAAATCGATCAACGTCGACGGCAACGCGGTACACATCGAGATCGAATTGGGCTTTCCCGTCAAACGCTACGCCGCCGACCTGGAACGCAGCCTGCGTATTCCGATTGCCGAACTCGATTCGAATCTCGATGTAACGTTTGAGATTCGCGCCAAAATTGTCGCACGTACCGTCCAACACGGCGTGAAGCGACTCCCTGAAGTGCGCAACATAATTGCTGTTGCTTCTGGCAAAGGCGGCGTCGGGAAATCAACAACGACAACAAACCTGGCAGTCGCGTTGCATGACGAGGGCGCGAACGTCGCGATCCTCGACGCAGATATTTACGGGCCTAGTCAACCGCGCATGCTCGGCGCGCAGGGAAAACCCGCGTCACGAGATGGTAAATCGATGGAACCGATCGTCAGCTACGGCATTCAGTCCATGTCAATTGGCAATCTGATCGAGGAAGACACCCCGATGATTTGGCGAGGCCCCATGGTTACAGGCGCACTCGAGCAACTACTCAACGATACAAATTGGAAGGACGTCGATTATCTCATTATCGATCTCCCACCAGGAACCGGTGATATACAGCTAACGCTGTGCCAAAAAATTCCTGTCAGCGGTGCCGTGATAGTGACGACCCCCCAAGACATTGCGTTGCTCGACGCGCGCAAAGCGTTAAAGATGTTTGAAAAAGTTGACGTTCCCGTATTCGGCGTTATCGAAAATATGAGCGTACATATCTGCACGAATTGCGGCAACGAAGATCACATATTCGGCGAGG
This sequence comes from Gammaproteobacteria bacterium, assembly GCA_963854885.1. Lineage (GTDB taxonomy): Bacteria > Pseudomonadota > Gammaproteobacteria > UBA11873. Next base: position 3,335 of record CAWLAW010000431.1, read on the forward strand.
GCGGTGGTGACTCCATGGCACAGCAATACGGAATCGACTTGCTCGGGAAACTGCCACTGGATACTCAAATTAGAGCGGGCATGGACAGTGGTCGACCGACAGTGGCACTGCTTCCAGAGTCGCACACGAGTGATATCTACCGGGAAATTGCGCGAAAATTGGCGGCAAAATTAGCCTTGCGGTCTAAGGACCATTCCGCAAAGTTTCCTAACATTGTTGTTCAAAACACATAGATCAATGCGATGCCAGTAAAATCCGACAAGTGGATAGCCAAAATGGCTCAGGAGCATGGGCTGATAACGCCTTTCGAACCAACTCAAGTGAGGTCGTCCGGCGACGAGCGAGTTATTTCC
>CAWLAW010000432.1:0-3686 GCA_963854885.1 Gammaproteobacteria bacterium
GTCTGGTCAACGACGCCTGAAAACGCCGACGATGCTTTGGCGATGACAGACGAACAATTGGCGTCGCGTTTAACTGAAATCTCTGGCGGCGTTTTGGGGCGCTTAACACCGAGCGGGGACCGTGGGTCGTTTCCGTTGGAGTCGCAGCATGCGAAGCATTACGTAACACCTGGATTGGCACTTGTTGGTGACGCCGCTCATGCGATTCATCCACTGGCCGGGCAGGGCGTGAATCTCGGATTCGCGGATGCAATTAAGCTAGCCGAGGTTTTGGTAAGCGCGCTGGAAGGCGGCGAATTCATTGGCGACAGACCCGTACTAAGAAAATATGAGCGGGCTCGAAAGGGCGATAACCAATTAATGCTTAACTTTGTTCGTGGCCTTAACAAGTTATTTTCTGCCGAGTACAGCTCACTGCAACCACTTCGCGGGGCAGGTATGGCCGCCTTCAATAAAAGCGGCCCGCTGCGCGAGCATGCCGTTCGAGTCGCGTTGGGATTAGGCTAGTAGTAACGTTTTATTCTGGGTTAGATAGCAACACTATCCGCGGTTCGCCCTCGTTCAACTGCAGATGCAGTTCGCTGGCAGTCGACCCCTGCCATTTGACGTCTATGAAATTCAGGGAATCCTCCACAAATAGTCGATCGCGGGATTCAGCAGATAAAGAGTCGTTTGCGAACGTACCGATGTCCATTCGCAACCCGCCGTCTTCGATGCTAAGCGTAACCGGCGGGAAGTCGTCTGAATGATAAGTTCCTTCGAGTCCAAGCAGATCGCGTTGGCGTAACTTAACCGTAACTCTCTCCGGATACGGGTCATCAATAATCATCGCTGCGACAAGATTGGCAACGGTATCCGGCCCAGGGCCCAATTGCGCGCCGTTGGTCAATACGGCGACATAGACGTCTTCATTCGGGAGCCAGATCGAAAAACAGGAAAAGCCGTGAATTCCGCCACCATGTTGGATAGATCGATGGCCACGCATCGTTGCTATTCCGAGTCCGTAGCCGTAGGGAAAGGTATCGTTATCGTTCAATGTTACTGGCGACGTCATCCTCCGGTAAGCGTCATCGTGAATAAATTCGCCGCCAGTTAACGCTCGATGCCAATCGACGAGATCGCCAGTGGTCGATAGGAGCGACCCGGCGGCATGCGGTTGGGTCATACTGATAAAACCTGCATTAACGATGTTGCCGAGACTATCGGTATCGTAGCCTGAGGCGCGGTTAGGAATCAGTTTTGGCCCGCCATAAACGGTGCTTTCTAACCCCAACGGCACGGCAATGTTCTCGGCGATATAGTCTTCGTAACTTTGTTCGGAAACGGCCTCAATAATGGCGCCGAGTAAAACATAACCCGAATTGTTGTAGTTCCACCGCTCACCAGGCGCAAACTCCATCGGTTCATGTTTGAACACGTCAATGAGTTCTTCTGTCGTTAGATCTGCGCGTACGCCGTTGACCATGTACCCGGGAATACTCGTGTAGCTCAATATCCCTGACGTATGCGTCAGAAGATTTTCTATGGTGATCAAATGTCCGTGGGTCGGGTAATCAGGTAAGTATTTCTCGATCGGATCTGAAGCTGAGAGTTGACCGCGTTGATCCATTAACATGATCGCGGCAGCGGTAAATTGTTTGGTGACCGAACCGACTCGAAAAATAGTGTCGTTCGTAATTGGTACGCCGAGTTCGACATTCGCGAGTCCGTAGCCTGACTGATGAACAATCTCTCCTTTCTCCATGACCACTACTGCAGCGCCAGGCCGGTCCGAAGGGTAAGTTTCAGTGAGAAAGCGCCGGACGTCGTCCAGACTGTCGGTCGTTGCTGCCGAAGCGATGGTTTGCAAGCACAACAGTGTGCCAATGATCAGCAATTTGCAGCGTATTCCAGACATATTATAGGGCTCCAAAGCAAGATTAGGTCATGACCTGATGAAAGCACATTTCGAGTGATTCGGTCGTGTTGATGGAAAGGCTCTATAATAGTGTATAGCGCTTATCTAGATTTTCTCCCATAAAACAAAAAAATATGGAGTCCGTATGAAACCAATTTCCATGCTCCGCCGTTACCTTCTGTTGCCGATTGTATGCCTCGTCACCGCCGCGGCTCCTTTAGCGATTGCCCAAGAGTCCTACGACATTGTCATAGTGAATGGCCGAGTGATGGACCCCGAAACCGGACTTGATGCGATTCGCAATGTCGGTATTCGCGGCGAGGCAATTGTGGCGATAACCGAGGGACCCATTACGGGCGATGTTGTCGTGGATGCAACCGGCCTGGTTGTTTCTCCTGGATTTATCGATTTGCATGCCCACGGGCAGAGTGCGCGCGCAAACGAATTTCAGGCGATGGATGGCGTGACAACCGCGCTGGAGCTCGAATCGGGTGTTCCGGATTTAGCACAGTTCATTGCGATGCGTTCGAACGATGCGGTGATCAACTTTGGTGCCAGCATTGCGCATGGCGCATTGCGCACTTGGTCAATGCCAGAACACGAGGGTAACCTCAACGAAATTGTTGCAAGAATGGTGGAAGAAGGCGGTGCAACAGATGACTTGATCGATGCCTTCTATGCAACGCTTGCCAAGGGTCAGTATGAAGAGCTCGACCCGGAACATTATCCAACGCTTTGGCGTCGTCTCGAGCAAGGATTAAACGATGGTGCGCTCGGTGTGGGTATGCCGCACGCCTACTATCCTGGCGTTTCTCACGACGAAATCTTTCGACTGTTTGAATTTGCGGCCGATCACAGCACAACAATATTCACGCACGTTAAGGGTATGGGCATCACTGGGGTACAGGAAGTCGTTTCAAATGCGGTTGCGACGGGTGCATCGTTGCACATCGTCCACATCAATAGCTCAAGTTTATGGAGCTACCAAACCAATCTGGATATTATTTTGGGCGCGCAAGATCGCGGCGCAGACATTACAACTGAGGCCTATCCATACACAGCAGCATCAACGAGCATTGAGTCGGCGCTTTTTGATGAGGGTTGGCAGGAGACAATGCGAATCTCTTACGGCGACGTCCAATGGCAGGATACCGGTGAGCGCCTGACCGAGGAGACTTTTAACGAATATCGCAAGCAAGGCGGTATTGTCATCATTCATTTAATGAAGCCCGAATGGATTAAAGCCATTCTCTCTGATCCGCGCGTAATGGTGGCGTCTGATGGAATGCCCTATGCGCCAGGCGCACACCCGCGTGGCGCAGGTACGTTTTCGCGATTCCTCGGCCGGTATGTTCGCGATCAGGAGGTTATTTCGTTAATGGGTGGCCTCGCTAAAATGACACTGTTGCCAGCTCTGCGACTGGAAAGCATCTCACCGCAAATGAAGTGCAAAGGGCGCATTCAGATTGGCAGTGATGCTGATATTACGATTTTCAATGAAAAGAAAATTATTGATACGGCAGACTTTGAATCAGAGCTTTCCTATTCAGACGGCGTTCACTATGTATTGGTCAACGGTCAATTTGTTGTATGGGATAGCGAGTTAGTGGAGGGAGCGCGTCCGGGGCGCGCGATACTTGGGCGCGGCGCGGTATTTTAAATGGCGTCGCAAACGAAACAACTGAGGATTTAATTGTGATTAGAAACGCATTAAGAAGCTTTGCTGTTATCGGTATTGCACTGTTGCTGGCGTCAACCGCAAATGCACAGGGCAACAATGGCCGCGGCA
>CAWLAW010000433.1:0-3681 GCA_963854885.1 Gammaproteobacteria bacterium
CCTTAACCGCTTTACCATCGAGTTCGAAGACCGCCTCGTGGACTACACGTAACTAAACTGCAGTTACACAGAAATAATTACAGTCTCGCAGGCATAGAAGGGCTTCGTAGCCGAACCTGAATCCGATATCCAGCGGAGCTTGAAATAGCGCTCCGGACACGCCTAGATCAGTTATCGCAATCTATATAATTTACTTTAAGTGAATCATATAATTAAATGATAATTAATAATAATATTATTATATATAGAATTGACTCTAACATATCAGGTTCGGCGCATAGGGCGCCCATTTAGCGTCGATTGCGACCGCCTCTCAGCCATGATAGCGTTGCTGAAACGTGCTTCATCGTCGAGGAGATACTGAATGCCTGGAACTGCGCCCGGCTCACATGTCATGCGTCATCATCACATCACCATTGCGACCGGTGGTGCCCAGGAAGATTACGATTTTCACACGAAAGTGTTAGGCCTGAAGAGCGTCAAGAAAACGTTGTTTTACGATGGCAAGAATCCGATTTACCACTTGTACTACGGCAACGATGCAGGTGAGGAAAGTTCCTTAGTAACGACCTTTCCGATGCGTCATACCGGAGTGAAAGGCCAGAAAGGCTCTGGGCAGGTGAGTTATGTCGCGTTATCGATACCCGTTGGCGCAATCGATTACTGGAAGCAACGCTTGAACGAGCACGATTTTGTCGTCACCGAAACGGAACGTTTTGGCGAACGATATTTAGATTTCGAGCATCCCTGCGGTGTGAATTACACGCTCGTTGGGGTCGATAACGATTCTCGTACCCCGCATACGCAAGGCCCGGTGCCTGCGGAAATGATGATTCGGGGTACACATTCTATTGGTGTATCGATGCGCGACTCAGAATTCATGGAAGAATTCATGCAAGTCGGTTGGGGCGGAGCAAGGGTAACAGACGATCAAAATCTCATTCGCTATGCCGTCGGTAACGGACAAAGCGGCGCGCTCGTGGATTTCGTCGTCGAACCGGATCGCAAACTCGGCAGCTGGATCGTTGGCGAAGGAACAATCCATCACATGGCCTTCGAAGTCGCGAGCCATGAGCACCAGAATGAGCTGAAATTTTTCCTCGAAGGCCTCGGCTATACAGACATTTCCGACGTTAAAGATCGCGGTTATTTCGACTCGATTTACGTTCGCACACCTTCGGGCGCGATGTTTGAGGCGACGGTGTCACATCAGCCCTCATTTACCTGTGACGAGCCCTTAGAGAATCTCGGCTTAGACGTAATGTTACCGCCGCAATTTCAACAGGATAAAGAAGCCCTTATCTCCCAAATAGGGTATCTGAAAGACTAATTAATCGACTCAGTTCATCGCAGCAAAGCGGCGGCGCGGCACCCCCTTGTCGCGCTCGCCGCAGGCCGGGGCCGTTGACAGCTTGTTACGCCGTCGGGTGGCTTGAAGACTGAGATCGTGGTTTCCGTCGCTTCCTCCACAGCGCACGGTAGGGCAGTTGGGGTCGCGTTATTGAAGCGCTACTTAGACTCCCTTGCCACCCGTGTTGCTAAATTAAAAGTCGCTGACAAGTCGTCGGTCCCTTGCGTTCGTGCTGACCTGGCAATCTGCCGCCATGCGAACAATAGTGCTGCCCACTGTGGCCGGATTTTCGCAGTCCGGGGAATTTTGCCCAGTTCGGTCACCCGGATCACGTTTCGAATTACCGAGCCTCGACGATAGTCGCCGCCAGTTAACTCTGTAACAATCCGGAGTCATTGCAGACGGTCGAAAAAATGGGGATAGAAAAATGAAAGACTTCACGTTAGAGAATCTCACCGAAGCGGTGGTCGACGCGTACACGACCAATGCAGCAACGCCGCGTAGTGCGGAAATTATTGGGTCGCTAATCCAGCACCTTCACGCATTTGCGAAAGAGGTCGATCTCACCGAGGCGGAATGGTTTGAAGGGATCCAATTTCTTACCGAGACGGGAAAAAAATGTGACGATAAACGCCAGGAGTTCATCCTGCTCTCCGACACCCTGGGCTTATCGATGGTCGTTGATGCGATTAACCATCCGAAAGGCGGGCGTGGGACGGAATCGACCGTACTTGGCCCATTCTACGTCGAGGGTGCACCTGTCGTAGAATCTGGGACTAACATTATTAAGCAAGATAACGGCGGGGAAGTTGTGCTCGTCACGGGGACGGTCACCGATCCCGACGGCAAGGCTTTACAAGGCGCGACGCTAGACGTTTGGCAAACAGCAAATAATCAACTCTACGACGTGCAAGACCCTGATGCTCCGGAGTGGAATTTACGTGCAACAATCAAAGCAAAAGACACCGGGGAGTTCAGTTTTGTGTCTGAAAAACCGACGTCCTACCCGGTCCCAACAGATGGACCCGTCGGGCAGCTACTGTCTGCCGGTGGGCGGCATGCATTCCGCCCCGCACATTTGCATTTCATCGTTAAAGCGCCAGGATACGAAACGGTCGTGACGCACATATTTGTCGATGGCGATCCGTATTTAGATTCGGATGCGGTTTTTGCGACAAAGGCGGCATTAGTGGCGAAATTCGAACCCTCGAGTGATCAAGCGCTGGCCTCAGAACACGGCCTGTCAGTACCCTTCACACAAATGCACTACGAATTTGGTTTGTTGGCCGAGGGTACTGCGTAACCGATAATTACGGCGCTAGGTTTAGCCGGGTTTTAGAAATTTTACTGGACCGGTGCGGATGCCGGCCGCAGCACAGCTCTGATCTCTGTGGAATCGGTTTAAAGGTAATCAATAGATGGTATTAGAAGTCGCAATCCTGGATGTCAAACCGGATCGAACAATAGAATTTGAAAACGCATTTCGTGAAGCGCAAGCGATAATATCTGCGATTCCAGGTTACCTCGATCATCAGCTGCAGCACTGTATCGAAGATAGCAATCGGTCTGTTTTGTTGGTTAATTGGCGAACCCTGGAAGACCACACGGTCGGCTTTCGTGGCTCGCCGGATTACCAACGTTGCAAGGCTTTGCTGCACGATTTTTACGATCCGTTTGCGCAGGTGCAGCACTATGAATCTGTTCCCGGGGTACCTGATATTGGCTAGCGCGGCGAAATATGGCTACCGAGAAGAGTTACAGTCGCGGTTGTTAATGATTTTCGTCATCGAATGAAGATTTGGGTTGACGCCGATGCGTGTCCTGTAGCGATCAAGGAAATCCTGTTTCGGGCCGCGAAACGAACCGGGATCTGCACGACTTTGGTAGCCAATCAGACCCTCCAAATCCCACCGTCTCCACACCTCGAGTTTGTGCGTGTCGGTGCCGGTTTTGATGTTGCTGATGACGCGATTGTTCAACGCGCCGAGCGCAACGATCTCGTCGTGACCAGCGATATCCCACTGGCTGCAGAAGTTATTGAAAAGGGTGCTTGCGCGCTGAGTCCACGCGGAGAGTTATATGACGATAGCAACATCAAGGACCGACTTACGATGAGGGATTTCATGGATAACTTGCGCGGCAGCGGAATTAATACAGGGGGGCCGGCGGCATTATCGGCGAAGGACAAACAGTCCTTCGCGAATCAGCTTGATCAATACTTAGCGAAAAATGGATAACGTGCTGTTGTTCCGACTGCTACGACGGAAAAACGCACTGCGAAGGGTCGATTCGAGTTAAACCCCAGGGTTTTCTACGGAAATATCGGTCGG
>CAWLAW010000434.1:0-3677 GCA_963854885.1 Gammaproteobacteria bacterium
ACATCCGTAATCGCCAACGCGGAGAGTATCGAATCGAAGCTAAAAATGAGATTCATGAATACAATCGTAGCAATGACCGTCGCGGCAGATGTTTTCGGACCCTCGTCTCCTTCATGGGCGAGATCGTCGATCGCGAGCATGTGAGATATCTCCCGGACAGCGGTATACATAATGAAACCGCCGCCAAACAAAAAGACGATTGTCGCGAAATTGAACGATCCCTCGATAACGCCGGTCCAGTGAATATGAAAAAACGGCTCGGTGAGACTCGCGATCAGTTTGATCATCACGAACAACAGCACGATTCTCAATCCCACGGCAATGAGGATCCCCCAACGGCGAACCGACGCCTGGCTGGCAAGCGGAGCACGCTTCGATTCGATCGATATATAGAGCAGATTATCGAATCCAAGAACTGCCTGTAGGAAGATCAAAACGCCAAAATTGACCAAATTTTCTACTGTAAATAGTTCCGCCATGTCCCATCAGTCTCCGAGTGTTAAGGTTTTCTTGATATCGCCTAGGTCGCGCATAAGCGCGAAACGCCGCGCGCCAGGGTACTGAAAGTCTCGCCGCCCGACCAATCGCATGGCGAAAACTTAATATGAATTTAACGGCGAATCGAATTGATCTAAGGTGAATTGAATCGGTGCCGAACGCCCAACGAGCGCTTCAATCAACGCGACCTCCATATCCGTGTGATTCTTAAATGGCGCTTCGCGAACTGACTTGCCGCTTGACGCTCCAACCACCGCATAACGCGGCGCATCATGATGCTCGGTTTGCACCGTTTCTTCGATTTGCCCGCTTGAGGTCGGAATAAGATCGGCCGTACCGAAGCATGTGCAGACATAGCTTTCGTCCGGAGTAGACTCGAGATACACCCCAGTACCGCGGATCCCAATCGTCACCGCCGACGTCACCAGGCTACGTTTACGCCGCCCAAATACCGATAGTAAACCGCCAGTCACCAAGCGTAGCGCACCAGCCACATCGTTATCAGCTGGTAAGATCATCTGACTGTCCTGACGCAAGATATAGGCGTTGTCTGCGACCGCAAAAATCAATCGGCTATTTGCCCCGGTCTCAACGGTATCGCCTGGCCTAATGACACTTGCCGTGCTCAGCGGTGCGCCGTTGAGGTTCGCCGTACCAGTCAGAGAGTAAACGCTGCGCCCGGATTTAAGCTTGCGCGGACGAATTCCGAACACCGCCGCCTCTGCAGCGGCACTGCTTCCGAGGCCTAGAACGCCGGCTTCGAGTGCCGCAATTAAGAAGCGTCGGCGCTTTGGATCGATGTTTTCGCCAAAGTATTTCGGTATCAGTACAGCCATAAAAGGCCACCTTCAAAGTTAATGTAATATACTGAGTGACAAATTTATTCTGTTATATTTCAACTAGATTTCGAATTTATCTCAAGTAATTTAAAGCAATAGGATTACCGAACCAAACCATGTCCCCGTCTAAGGCTTTAAAACTCATTGCGACACTCTCGGCAGCATTGATGCTCGCGAGCGTACCAATAGTTGCCACGGCGGACGCCCCGAAAGTTACCTTGCGCGGCGCACTCACCTACGACGATAACATTAATCGCGCTGAGCGCAGCAGCGAGCAACGCGACGACGCAACCCTGTTAATCGGCATCGACGCGAACCTACGAAAACCGGTTACGGCGCGTAGTGGTCTCATCGCAAAGCTAGCTTTAAATAGTGAATTCCATTCGGATTTCGGCGATCTCGACGCCTTTGAGCTGAGAGCCGACTTGACGTATTTGGTACAACCTTTCCAAGGGTTTTTAGCGCCATGGTTCGCGCTAACGGGGTCCATCGCCATCAAGGAATTCGCTGCCAGCGACATCCGCGATGGCAGCACCGCTGCTGTGGAATTTACGACAGGGTCGCGATTAAGCGATCGTATTTCGACACGCCTCGCGTATCGCGCGAGCGACCGGGACGCGTCCAAATCCCGAGTCTTCGAACAGCGGCTCGGAGAGGCACGGGCAATCCTCGATTACCAGTTCAATGATCAATTAAATTTCTACACAAAATACAGTTATCGACATGGAGAATTCGTGACGAGCGCACCGCGAGGACCGAAATTTCGGCCGGTCTTCCGGGCAAAAACTGCCGATCGTACGTTCGGAAGAAGCATGGTTGCATGGCGTATCGGCGACGGCGAATCGCATACACTTAAATTAGGATCGAAATTCGCTCTAGCGAAACATACGGCCTTGGACCTTTCGGCCAGTCATTCGGTTACCGATGTCGAGGGTGATAATCAATGGCGGGTGTTGCGAATTGGTCTGAACGTACAACATCGATTTTAGCGGAACGTTAGCTGGATAAAATGGGGTCGGTGCCATCCTTGGCTCGATAAATAATATTCCAAGCGTATTATTCTCGCCGACCCCGGTCCTCAGTTAGTAAGAAGCCACAATCGGGAAGCGAATTGAGGAGTTATCCCATCCGTTCACGACCCGCGCCGGCGCATCACTGAAGCCGACCCCAACGATGAACGAGGACGGAATCACCCGGGCTCGAGCTTTGCACTGAGCGCTGCCAATGAAATCGCGCCCGTTCGAGATGTCGGATGCGCGAATAAATCGCACGCCGTTAGCTGGGACGACGGCAAACGCGCGGCCCAATGCACGACCGTTCGCGTTATAGCCCACACACGCCACTAAGGTTCGATGCCCGCGCGGATTATTAAATATCAACGCTGTATCGATAACATCTACGTCGCGATCGATCTTCAACATGTCCTGAAGCTCGGTAGCGGATCGGGTAATTTGTACACCGAGATCTTCCGCCCCATCGATTTTCACGGCGTCCGCGGCGATTGCTTGATCGTCTGCGTTGCTGGATTGGGCAAAGACAACACTGCAGAGCAGTCGTTTGGTTCGGTACGGAGATTCTTCTGTATTGCACTTAGTTTGTAAATCCGCGCTGCTTATGCCAGCGCGCAACGCGACGGACGGCAACAAGCTTATTGACACCGGTGTTTGCAGCCGCTAACGCTGCGCAACCAATTGATAGAATCTTAATTCGTACGCTCACCTGTTGCTAAGCAACGTCTAGGTCGCAAGATCGCCGCACGCAAGTACGAACCGCTAAAACCAAAACGGAGATTGAATAGGAATTACGTGCGGGAATTCCGCACCCGGGCGATCGACGCCACCCCGGTGCAGAAATCTTCTTACCAAAGTCTAACCATCGTCGTTATTAATGGCCATTACGGACTTTCAGCCGGAACTGAAAACCCGACGCCCTACAACTGAATGTGTATTCAGTTCAACGGGTTTTAACTGACGTGGAAAGTTTCATCTGACCCCACTAATTCCCACTAATTCCGCTAATTCCTTCTGACCCCACTAATTGGTCGGCCGATCGACAACTCACACTAATCCCGTGGCAATTCAATCGAAGATTGTAATTCCAATTCTGAGACGCCAGACTCACTGGAAGAGTGCCCGTAGGAGGACTGCCACGATGCCCGGGTTTTGGGTACGTTTTTTGATTACTGCGTGCGGACTGCTACTTGCCGCTTGGCTATTGGAGGGTGTTCACTTTGGTGGCGTTCTATCACTATTGTTTGCGGCGCTGGTGCTTGGCGTGGTGAACGCGATAGTTCGACCCGTTTTATTGTTACTCACCCTGCCAATTACCTTGATTACACTG
>CAWLAW010000435.1:0-3661 GCA_963854885.1 Gammaproteobacteria bacterium
ATTCTCCAGCGCCACAAGATCGACGTCCTGCACGTTTTCGCCTTCGAACCAACTGGGGTCGTAAGCGATGGTCAGGTCGGACACAGATTGACGGCCATCGTAAGCGAAGCCTTTATCGATCGAGCCGCTGTCATACTCGTCATATCCGTTGAGCGCGCTCAAGACCATCGCGGTGTCTTCGGTGAAACGGCACATGGGCCCAATTTTGTCGAGCGACCAACACAGTGCCATCGCGCCGACGCGTGAAACGCGACCGAACGTTGGGCGCAGCCCTGATAGGCCGTTTCGATCTGCGGGTGAAACAATGGATCCCAAAGTTTCGGTGCCGATACCGAATGAGCAAAGCGCGGCTGCGGTTGCGGAACCGGACCCTGCGGATGAGCCTGACGCACCTTCTTTCGGATTCCATGGATTTCGGGTTTCGCCACCGAACCAAACATCACCCCGGGCGAGAGCACCGAGCGTCGTTTTGCCCAAAAGGACAGCGCCTGCATCCCTTAGTCTTCGCACGACGGCTCCGTCGTTGGTAGCGACGCGATCCTTGTAGGGTTCAGCGCCCCAAGATGTTCTAATGTCGGCGGTGTCGAGCAAGTCCTTCACGCCACATGGGATGCCGTGTAAGGGCCCGCGCACCTGTCCAGTGGCGCGTTCGCGATCGGCTTGATCCGCCTGCTGGCGCGCGAGGTCGGCGGTTACGGTTACAAAACATTCCAGCGTATCGCCGTATGTTTCGATCCGTGACAAATAGATCTCAGTTAATTCCCGGCTGCTAATTTGGCCAGTAGTCATCCAACGTGCTTGCTGTTTTACGGAAGCAAACGCGACGCTCTCGGCATCATCAGGAATTGCTGCGATTTCTTCGGGGAATAGGACGAGCGAATCAGCCTGATCGGGATAGGCAATTCCTGGGAGCCTCGGATCGAAATGGCAAGCAGGTTGCAGTGTAATGGGGAGGTCATGCTGGCGCCGTTTTGCAAGCGATGCGATCTGCTGAGCAAAGAAACCATCGTCGCCTTCCTCGATCGCACCGCCGAGTATCTGTCGACGTTCTGCTTCCGAGAATGCCAGACCAAACAACTTCTCGGCCTCTGCCAGGGTGCGCTCAGTAATTTTTTCGTCGAATCCAGCCCAGATACCGTCCGACGCTGCGTCGTTTGCGTCACCGGGGCTGCCACAAGCCGCCAGGGTCATAGAGCTACCGCCTAACAACGCGGCTGCGAGGACTTTGCGGCGGTTTAAGAGTGTCTGTTCATCATTATTCATAGCGGATCCCCAAGCGACTGACGGTTAGTTTCGATTTTCTCTGGCGTTGGATCAGCTTAACACTCGGTGGTCGGTGACTTCCGCAGCAATCTACACGACACCAACTGATCGCGTCTCTGCGATACTTTGGGTGTCGCTGTCAGAGTGCTTGAAAAGCCGTGAGCCGGCCAGTCATGAAAACGACGAAATCTTGATGTTAACAATGTTGCGGCTAACCGCGATATTGACTCATCGAGTTGTGGATAGCGCATAAATTGGTAAGCTTACCCGTGGTATTAAGCGATATTTTCCGAAGCCCGCTTGGCTTGTCGAAATTCCGCAGGGTGACCTCGAGCGATGGTTTTTGATTTGCGCGCCGATTTGCAAAATTAATAATCAGGAAATACTCATGACATCAACGAACAGCTATCTACGAAAAACGCTTCGAATGAGTGGCTTTGCTGCAATTGTATCCTTGTGCATTGCGAGCGCGTTTGCTCAAGACGAAGCGGAAGAAGAAGTACCGACTCCAGCTTGGACCGGTTTGACCGATAGCGAGCGACGGGACGTAATGGCGTTCGCGGAGGACTATAAAACGTTCATGGAAAGCGCTAAGACTGAGCTTAGTTTCGTCGTAGAGGCGATCAAAGTGGCACACGCAGTTGGGTTTCGTGAATTGACCGAAGACAGCAAAATTCGTGCCGGCGCTCGCTTCTACGACATCAACAGAGATCGCACCTTATCGCTAATTGTTATTGGCTCGAAAAGTGTATTCGAAGGCTTTCGTGTGGTTGGTGCGCACGTTGATTCCCCACGTCTTGAACTCAAAGGGCGGCCTCTGTATGAAAGTGAAGGATTCGCCTTGTTTCAGACCTACTCTCATGGAGGCATCAAGAATTACCAGTGGGTCAATTTGCCGTTGGCCTTGGTTGGGCACGTTGACAAAAAGGACGGGACACGAGTGTCAATTTCCGTCGGCCTGGATCCGGACGATCCGATTTTCGTGATTCCGGATTTATCGCCACATGTCGATCAGGATTATCGCGAGCGCATGAATCGGGATGTGATTATGGGTGAGGAACTGGACCCGGTGATTGCCTCGATCCCGGATGAGAATAATTCTGTCTCAAAGGCGGTATTCACGTATTTGGCAGATGAATACGACATCGAGGAAGAGGATTTAGTGTCTGCAGAATTGGCATTGGTGCCAGCAATAGCGCCGCGCGACGTCGGGTTCGATCGCAGCATGATGGCCATTTACGGACAAGACGACAAACTGTCTTCATACACGGCGCTGCGTGCGATTCTGGAACAGAAGTCACCCGAACATACGTCGATCGCATTTCTGGTTGATAACGAAGAAGTTGGCAACGTCAACAATACGGGTGCGCGGTCAACTTATCTCGTCGACTTAATGAGTGAGCTAATTTATCGTCAACGAGGTGATGACTATAGTGATTTTGATCTCCGCATCGCACTGCGTAATACAAAAGTTGTTTCATCGGACGTCAACCCAGGGATACACCCTTCGTATCCCGGTGTTTGGGAAGCGGGCAATGCGCCGCGATTGGGTTACGGAGTCAACCTGAAGCTCTACGGCGGCGGCTTCAATGCTAATTCAGAGTATATCGCGTGGAATCGAGCCTATTTGGACGATGCGGGCGTCGCCTGGCAAACTGCAACTTACAAAGGTCGTGCATCCGGGGGGACGATCGGTAGCTCATTGTCAAAGGACAATATGGAAGTGATTGATTACGGCGTGCCGTTGTTGTCGATCCATTCGACCTATGCGATTAGCTCTAAAGTCGATGTGCATATGTTGTATCGCGCCATGGATGCCTTTTATCGGTTTGCTGATTGATACGCGATTATTCGCGCGCTGCGGCGTTGAGGTTTGATTCGAAATACTCAAGTACTTTGTGTTCATTCCCTTTTCGAACTGCATATCGCTACCAGGGCAGTGTGTAACCCTCGGCGTGCCAGAACCCGCCGCTGTTCTCTAGGTTTAACTCGTCCAGTCGGGCGATTAGGCCTGATGCTGAATCAACCGGAGAGATACCGCCGCCGGCAGTCATATCGGTCGCAACGTAACCCGGGTGCAACAGCGCGACTGCAATTCCTTTGGGCGACAAGTCGTGATGCAAATTGACGCCAACCATGTTGGCTGCCGCTTTAGAGCAACGGTAACCATAGTTATTACCGGAACCATTGTCCTCCATCGAGCCGACACGACTGCTGACAATACCTACTTTAGATCCGTCACCAAGGTTATTCTGTAACGCTTTCGTAACGCGCAACGGACCCAGCGTGTTGATGCGATATTGCTGAATCATCAGGTCAAAGTCGATTGTGTTCAGTTTGTCCTGGCCGCCGATACCGGCATTGTTCAGCAAGATATCGATAGGCTCATCGCCGACCG
>CAWLAW010000436.1:0-3651 GCA_963854885.1 Gammaproteobacteria bacterium
GGTGATGAGTACCTCATTGGATACCAATTTAATTTGTTTGCAGCGCAAGACGAATCTCTTTGGGCTGCTTACATTGAAACGCTAGTTAACGCTAAGCCCATTGATTAGCTCAGCCAGTCTCAGGCTTAACCACCGAAACATTCGCAACCCCGCCCATACTCGACTTACCATGCTAACCGTCGTTGTCGGCGACGTGGACGATTAGTCCATCGAGCTCGTCGCGCATCACGATTTGGCAGGTAAGGCGGCTTCCTGGGCGTCGGTCGATCGCAAGCTCTAGGGTCGATTCTTCGATCTCGTTTGCGGGACCAACCGCGTCAATCCAGCCATCGTCGACATACGCATGACAGGTCGAGCACGCGCAGCTACCGCCGCAAATCGCAAGAATCCCTGTTACACCACTTGCGATAGCTCCTTCCATCACCGACAGTCCGTTCGCCACGTCACTTTCGCGGCGTTCACCATCAATGTCCACATATGTCACCTTCGGCATTTTTCGTAGTCCCCGGTCGGCTCTCGCCGTGTTATTTAAATTTTTAGTTAATGATTCTTAATGTCGCTACGACCGCATTGCCGATTACGACGATCACATCGAAGCCATCACAATAGTGATTTTAAATTCGCAGCAACATCAACAACGATTGATTCAGGGACAGCAACGCCAGCCGCGATGAGCTTCCGACTCACAATATGGTCCGCCGGGCGATTGACGGAATCCACGCCGATTAACTGCTCATTTCGAAAGTAAAAATTCGAGAACGCGTGGTCTTCGAGCGAACCGCGCAAAACTGTTCTGTCATGCCCGGCAGAGGTTCCCACCATTTGTAGTTTGGCCTCAAATTGATCGGACCAGAACCACGGAACCTGATCATAAGGTTTGCGCTCGCCGAGCAGGTTCGCCGCGGCAATTTTTGATTGATCGACGGCATTTTGTACTGACTCTAGGCGCAGACTTGCATCATTCCGCACGTTCCTATGCATCGTACAATCACCAGCGGCCACGATGCTTGGGTCCGATGTTTGCGCGTACTCATTGACAACAATGCCGTTATCGCAAGCCAGTCCAGCGGCCTCGGCCAGCTCGGTACGCGGAATCGAGCCGATTCCAACGACGACAATATCGGTAGCAATACGTCTGTCATCGTCTAGTACGACACTCATGTCCTGATCGGAAGTTCTTTCGATCTCGCGAACGCCAGCATTTAGCCGCACGTCGACACCATGGCTGGTGTGCAAATTTAAGTAATAATCCGACACTTGCGGCGCAACAACACGCGCCATCAGTCGCTCTTGAGCTTCGACAACTGTCACCGCTTGTCCAAGCTCGCGGGCCGCAGCGGCGATCTCCAGTCCGATGAATCCCCCGCCCACAGCAACTACCCGACAGGAGCCGGACGAAAGCCGTTCTTTAATCTTTTGCGCGTCCTCTAATGAGCGTAAATAAAATACGCCGTCGCCGTCCGCTCCGGCTACCGGAAGACGCCGAACGGCAGCCCCCGTGGTTAACGCGAGCTGACTGTATTCAATCGTTTCCTCTCCGATCGTGACAGTTTTTTTTGACGGCTTGATATCGCGCACGACTGCACCGACGATTACGTCAATATTTTTCTTCGCGTAAAATTCTTGGGGTCGGAATAGAAGACGCTCATCGGCCATATCACCGGCCAGGTACTGTTTCGACAAAGGCGGTCGCTGGTAGGGCAAGCTGCTTTCTTCACCGACCAGCAACAACTTGCCGTCGTAACCACCCCGTCTCAGCGAATCAGCGAGCTGCAGGCCCGCTTGCCCTGCGCCGACGATAACAATCGGGTTATCCGACATGAATAATGGCCCTTACGTTTGTTGCTCAGGCATCCGGACAACGAGACCGTCGCAATCTTCTGAAATCTTTATTTGGCAGCTCAAGCGAGATTGCTCAGTACTCTCTTGCGCTGTGCATTCCAACATATCTTGTTCCATGCTCGAACGTTCTCCGACTTTCGCAACCCACTCGGGGTCAACGAATACATGACACGTCGCACACGCACAACCGCCGCCGCATTCCGCAACAATTCCTGAGACATCGTTTTGAATGGCGCCTTCCATTACCGACCAGCCGATCGGTACTTCTACGGTCTGCGTCTCACCGTCGTGACTGACATAATTTACTTTTGGCATAATTACTTCGAACCCGTCATTACATATTGGGGTAGTTCGGACCGCCGCTTCCTTCTGGGGTAACCCAGTCGATGTTTTGCGTCGGGTCTTTGATATCGCAAGTTTTGCAGTGTACGCAATTTTGCGCGTTGATTTGCAGCGTCATTTTGCCGTCGTCCTCGATAAATTCGTAGACCCCCGCGGGGCAATAGCGCTCTTCTGCTCCCGCATATTGTGCCAAGTTGACGTCGATCGGAACGTCGCTATTTTTTAATGTTAAGTGGCACGGCTGTTCTTCTTCGTGATTGGTATTCGAAAGAAAAACCGAGGACAGTTTGTCGAAAGAGATTTCACCATCAGGCTTTGGATAATCTATCGGCTTACACTGCGCCGCAGGTTTCAGGGATTCATGATCCGGCTTGTGATGCATCGTCCATGGCGCTTTACCGCGTAAAAGGTAGCTATCAATTCCCGAATACGCCATGGCCGGAAGGAGCCCCCAGTGAAACGCTGGTTTAATGTTACGTTCGCGATATAACTCATCCCACAGCCAACTTGCCTTGAGCTTTTCGGGGTATGCCGTGATTTCCTGAGAAAAACTGTCGCTCGATTGCAACGCGTCGAATATTGCCTCCGCAGCAGTCATGCCGGATTTCATTCCGGTATGCGTCCCTTTGATTTTGGGTAAATTAAGGAATCCTGCCGCGTCGCCAACTATAACGCCGCCCGGGACCGTCAACTTTGGAATCGACTGAAACCCACCCGCGCTAATCGCTCGCGCACCATAGGAGATCCGTTTCCCGCCAACAAACGTATCGCGCATCGCCGGGTGTGTTTTGAAGCGCTGCATTTCGTCGAACGGACTCAGGTAGGGGTTGCTATATCCCAGCCCAACAACGTAGCCGACTGAGACTAGGTTTTCGTCGAAATGATAGAGAAATGATCCGCCATAGGTTGTTAGATTCATCGGCCAGCCTACGGTATGAGTGACCAGGCCCGCATGATGCTTCGCTGGGTCGATTTCCCAGAGTTCCTTAATGCCGATACCGTAGACCTGCGGGTCCACATTATCGCGTAGCGCAAAGCGTTCGAATAATTGCTTTGTCATCGAACCACGACAGCCCTCGGCGAAGATCGTTTGCTTAGCATGCAACTCCATACCGACTTCGAAATTCGGGCCTTCGCTGCCGTCCTTTAGACGACCCATGTCACCAGTCGCGACACCTTTCACACCGCCATCGTCGTGATACAGAATCTCAGCAGCGGCAAAACCGGCATAAATTTCGACTTCTAATGCTTCTGCTTGCTCAGCAAGCCAGCGGCACAGATTGCCTAAGCTGACGATGTAATTGCCTTCGTTGTTCATCTGCGGTGGGGTGATAAATGGAATTGCCCGATTCTTTGTTAAAAACAAGAATCGGTCTTTCGAAACTGGTGTATTTAGTGGTGCGTCGCGCTCCTTCCAATCGGGTAAAAGCTCGTCGAGCGCGCGCGGCTCAATAACCGCACCCGATA
>CAWLAW010000437.1:0-3643 GCA_963854885.1 Gammaproteobacteria bacterium
GGGAAGTTTCCTACGTACAATTTGTTTTGTTGCATGACAACTCCAAGTTCGATAGGTAATGTTTATCCTCTAGACCCGTCCGCTTCGTCCAATCAAACTCCTTAAGAATCGCCGCGCAGTACCCGTAGCCTAAGGCCTGGGTTTTGAACATGGAGAAGCTAAAAATCGCAGATTTACAGAAGGAAATCATCAGCGGAGAGCCGCAGGCAGTATAGACGAAGGGTCCGAAATTTGCGAACAAGCCGGGCGCCCGGTCCGATTCAGTCCGCATGGATAATACGGTAATCCAACAAGCCGCTATGTTGCGCCAAATATGCACTACTGCAACACCTGGATGGCGTCTAGCCTTGCTGTGGGGCGACAGCGGGTCTGGTCGGAATTGAGACAATCCCGCACAATGATCATTGAGCCTGGACGATCGATGGATCGGCGGAAACTTTGCGGCGCAATATTTCGACTATAAGAGGGACTCACAATGACAATAATAATCATTGGATTGGTACTTTTCTTTGCTCCACATGCCGTCTCGATCGTTAACGAAAGTTGGCGCGATGGCGTTGTTGAGCGGATTGGTCCCGGTACCTGGAAAGGCATTTATTCGCTTGTTTCAATCGTTGGGTTCGTCCTGATTTGCTGGGGATATGGTTTGGCGCGGCAAGATCCCATCGTCCTATATACGGCGCCAGAATGGATGCGGCATGTTGTGATGCTGCTAATGTTGTTCGTTTTCCCGCTATTTCTGGCGGCAATCCTGCCTGGCGTGATCAAAGCTAAAAGTCAGCACCCATTATTGGCAGCGACTAAAATTTGGGCGTTCGCACATTTACTCGTCAACGGTACACTCGCTGACGTCTTATTATTCGGTTCTTTTCTAGCCTGGGCCGTACTCGATCGAATTTCGATGAAGAATCGGAGCCAGCGACCGATCACCTCGGCGCCACCATCGAAGTACAACGATATCGCGGCAACCGCTGGTGGGTTGGTGATCTACGCGGTATTTATCGTCTGGGCGCATCAAGCACTTATCGGCGTTCCACTGATATAGAACCGGGGACCGCAGAAGATATAGTGCGTTTTGATCTAATGCCAGATTAGGCCAGAAAGTAGCCGCGAGTTAGCCAGCCGCGCCGAGCGGTTCTATCGAAAGCGGCGCGAGATCGTGAGTAAATTAACGTCGATTTTTTCGCGTCACAATCGGCGCCCGGTGTATGCGTTATGCAATCAATATCACGCTTAATTGGTGATGCAGCCCGTCGCTTCGCGGAGCTTGAGCAAAGACATTAGGCTGGCGCAGGCATACAATGTTTGCACCCCGTGAAGGTTAATCGAAGGGTCACGTGAGAAGGGGTTGTGCTCGCTGATGTGTTGCAAGTCGCCGAGCTGTCATTACCGCCATCGCCGCGAACCGGTTTAAAGAGCACCGAACTAGCTAGCCCGTGATCCCACTGCCGTTACGATTGAATAGTGCCCAGGAGAAAAAGCATGTCATCAAGTGTAGAACAATTGCCAAACGCTGGTGAGCCGAGCCCTGATTCACGCATCGCAGGATGGGCAAAAAGCCCAACCGCAAAACTCGGAATGCTCGGCGCAGAGCCGCCAATGACCGAGGAAGAAAGCGCGATCTTCGATGTCTTACATAAGTTTGCCGAAAATGAGATGCGCCCGGTGGGTCAAATCCTCGATCGCATGACTCCAGAGGAAGTGATCGCACCAAACTCACCGCTATGGCCCTTTTACGAGAAGTTCGGCGAATTAGGATTCACCGTCGACCTACTGGTTGAAATGGAACCCGTGCAGCGAGCGAAAATGATGTGCATGTTCTACGAGGAGCTTGGTTGGGGCGATTCGGGACTCGCGATATCGATCGGCGCCGGTACCTTACCGCGTTACATGGCACGTTTATTCGGCAACGATTTTCTGGCCGATCTCGCCCCGGAAGGCATGCTTGGCTCATGGGCAATTACCGAGCCCGATCACGGCACGGACCAGCTCGATCCAGATGGCCAGATTATGCATGCCGAAGGCAAATACGGTCGCCCAAACTGCGTGGCAACATTAAAATCAGACACGATCGTAATAAACGGCCAAAAATCAGCGTGGGTATCAAACGGCATCATCAGTGAAGTGTTTGTGCTGTATTGCGCAGCCGACTCTGGTGCGGGACCGGATCAGGAAAACGGTGCGGTAATCATCGTACCCGGTGACACAAAAGGCATTTCGCGTGGTAAACCGCTAAATAAAATGGGGCAACGCGCTTTGAACCAGGGCGAAATTTTCTTCGATAATGTCGAGCTCCCGATGGAGCATTTATTAGCCGGGCCGGAAAATTATCAAAAAGCCGTTTACGCGATTCACGCGGATGCGAATGCGCTAATGGGCGCCACGTTTACTGGCCTGGCGCGAGCCGCTTACGACCTCGCATTTGCTTACGTGCACGAACGCAAACAAGGCGGTGTTCCGATCATCAAACACCAATCGGTCGCACACCGCCTGTTTCATATGTTTAGAAAAGTCGAATGCGCTCGTGCGTTAACCCGCCGCGTTGTCGAATACAACATGGTCGATCCGCAGCCCGCTTTACACGCCGCCATGACCTCAAAAATTACCGCGACACAAACGGCATTCGAAGTGGCTAGCGAAGCATTACAATTGTTCGGCGGCAACGGCATGACACGCGAATACCCGATTGAAAAAATGCTCCGTGATGCGCGTGCATCGATGATTGAAGATGGCTGCAATGAGATGCTTGCGATTAAAGGCGGTATGTCATTGCTCGATCCAGACTTGCTGTAGAAAAGGAAAATAACTATGCAACAAAATGCCTATATTGCGGGAGTCGGAATGACGACCTTCGCAAAGCACCAAGATCGAACATTGAAATCACTGACACAAGAAGCTGTCGGAATCGCATTGAAAGATGCCGGCCTAGAAGCCCGCGAACTTGAGGCGGCGTACTTTGGTACGGCCGCAACCGCAGTCACGGTTGGCCAAGTTATGATCCCGGGCCAGGTCGCGCTGCGCGAAATGGGGATCGGCGGCATTCCCGTTGTCAACGTGGAAAATGCCTGTGCTTCGGCTGCGACCGCTTTTCAGCAAGCCTGTACGATGGTGACGGCTGGGTTGTACGACGTGGTCCTCGCAATCGGATCGGAAAAACTTTACTGCGAAGATAAGCAAAAGACGTTTTCTGTATTTACCGGCGCCGTCGACTTCGAGAGTTTCGACGAGGTTTCCGAGGATTTATACAAACGGATCGAAGCGGCAGGTATAAAAACTGACGCCGGCGGCGCCGGCAGCAACCGTTCGTTGTTCATGGATATTTATGCGGCAATGGCACTTGGCCACATGCGCGACTATGGGACGACGCGGGAAGATTTTGCTGCGGTGTCGGCTAAAACGTCCTTTCATGGGAGTCTCAATCCGAAAGCTCAGTTTAAAGATGTTCTCAGTGTGGACGACGTCTTGAATGCGCGTGAAATCAGCTACCCGTTGACCTTGGCCATGTGTTCACCAATTGGAGATGGATCGGCAGCAGCGGTGATCGTTAGCGAAAAAATGGCGAAGCGACTGGGTACAGGCGACATGGTCAAAGTTAAATCGTCGGTTCTACGCTCCGGCTGGGATATCGGCGAAAACGAACCCA
>CAWLAW010000438.1:0-3640 GCA_963854885.1 Gammaproteobacteria bacterium
GACTCCGCAGCTCATTGCCTAGACTCACGAAGGCGCCCAGGCAACAGACCTGCTGCGAATAATAGGTCGATTGTGCCTGGCTCCGCAGGCGCGAGCATCGTTGGTGAGACGACAATTGATTACTCTGCGCTAGGCTTACTCCGGACGGGAATGCAGTCTGTAACCCCAATCTGTCTCATTTAGGCTTAACGACGGCGAGGGAATCTTCGTGTGGTCGAATTCGGTAGCTAACGGTACCCGCGAAGGTTCAGCCAGTGCATCCAATACCGCTTCGTTGTAATTTAACGCAGGCGACGTAGCCGGTTTTACTGCCGTTCCCTTGCCCGCACACTGTTGCTATTGATGATTAGCAGCATAGACATGCTTAGTATTCTTCGTCGTACTCTTGGAAATAATCGTGTGCCTAAGCTTCCGTGCAGCGTCAACGATCATTCGCCTGTGCGTAATCCTGCGTCTATCAGACGCGGGATTACTTCCTCGCGAAACAAGCCAAAGTCTTTGATATAGTCTGGCAGGGCGAATGCCATGCCGTTAATTCCCGCGGCATGGAGTCTGCTTAAAGTCGCCACCACCTCATCCGGATCGCCGACCACCGGCAAGGTGCCGGACCCGCTCATCATCCGATTCAGGAATGCGGGTGAACGTACTATTTCCAACGGCACGGATTTAATTTCCTCGTATGATTTCTGCAGGTAGCGACCCGCTGCCCAATCGCCGTGTTCGTGTAGCAAATAATCGTAGTAGGATTGTGTTTCTTTCGCGGTGCGTCGGCAAATAATGTGTCCACTGCAAAATATGTTTATTTCTCGATTCGGCATGCTTGCTCGGATGCTGCGTAATTCGTCAGCAATGGTGTCGATATCGGTCACGAGCATAAACAGCGCGTCGGCATTATTTAACGCGAACTCTCGCCCCGTAAGCGACGATCCCGCACTGACCACCATCGGTAGCTCAGCTCCATACGGCTTGGGAATGCCTACCAGCCCGCGCAGATCGAACACCTCACCATGATGGTCAAACGGTACGGATTCTGTCCACAAACGCCGAACAACCGTCAACCATTCATCGAGGTAGGCGTAACGTGCATCATGTGCCCGGTACTCGACACCCATCATGTCGAACTCGGCGATATTAAATCCGGCAACCAGGTTCAAGCCAAGGCGCCCACTCCCGATGTGATCACAGGTAACCGCTTGCTTGGCAGCGAAAACGGGGTTAATAAATGGCACGTGCAAAGTTGCGAATACATGGATCTTCTGGGTTGCCTCGAGAAGTCCGGCGGCCCACGCCATCGTTTCGTGAAAGTAACCGTCTGATTCTGCCTCACCCATATTGCCCTTCCATCCGGCCAGCGGCAGCACAAACTCAAGGCCCGCGTCCTCCGCATCTCGCGCAAGACGGCGCATATTCGGCCACGATGCATCCCACCGTTCCGGCGCCAAGGTATGGGTGAGACCGCCGCCCGTATTGAAGGAAAACAATCCGAGTTTAAACGGGTGCGTTCCCGGGAGCCGGCGTCCTGACACCGGTCGGGAGGGTGATAGATGCGGGTCGATCGACATATCGATATTAATTGGCGCTATCTTTAATTGGTGAAAACTCACAGCGCCGAACGCTAGTTCGCGTCGGAAAAGCTGTGGTTCATCCCTACTATTCTACTATTAATCCTTCATTAAATGCCGCGTTGGCGGTGGCGGTCGTGATCATTACTTGAGGTTAGAGTAACCGGGTCATTGGACTTCAGTACGCATTAGTGAGCTCACGGAAACACGTGGCACGGAAACGCTTTCCGGCATTCACGTGAGGGCCGACTAGGGCTAATATTACGCACGGTCAATTTAGCTAAGGTAGTGAGTTAAGTGATCCTTTTCGGCATAGTCACTGACCATGTACTCGGAGACATAGCGGCGATGTGTACATCCCGAGAGTAGAAAGCCTACACAAATCATGTCGAATTTCTCCAAATACCTAATTGTTCTTCGCCTCGGTTTTTTCGTCGTCAGTGCGCTGGTGATCTTCACGGTGCGGCGACGTCTCTCGTAGGATAGTCCGGGACGGTAGGAGCGTTGACACGAAGCTGTCAGACGTCATGACAGCGATCCCGAAACAATATCTGCTGAGGAGATCCCGTTGCGCGGACTTCGTCAGATACAAGAAGGCGGTTTTCGGCATCTACCAGTTGTCGCAGACGGAAAGGTTGTTGGTGTTGGGTCGCGGCGCGACTTTTTCTCGGAGGACGAAAAATTGCTCGAGCAAGAGACAGAATTGTGCGAGAACTTACGTTAACTTTGACCGAGCGCAATCGATGTGATCGTTTAATTCGACGAAGCCATAGATCACTTGAACGAAGACTGAAAACATAATCGTCGAGTAAGATCGCTAATTGGACTTGCAATCGATCGGACAGAATTCACGCGGCGCGATTACATCATCACTGCCTATCCAGAGACGATCGAGGGCACGGAGGCGCCAGTAAGCGCTTTGCGTCGTATTTTCGCAAGCCAATTCCGTCAATTGCCAGTAGTCGGCGACGGAAAAGTTCTCGGCGTGGTTTCACGTCGCGATCTTTATCTGGAAGAACAGGACTTACTGGGCTTGTAAATGTCTATATAAACTAAATTTAATGTAGATGTACTTCAATAGTTTGGGATGCCCGGTATGCCTGCTGCTGCGTTGCCTGCCGCATGGATTGAGCTCGCGGTTACTTACTCTTCCTCTTCCGGCTCGCTAACCTTTTCGACAAGTTCATCGAGCAATTCGTATAGCAGTTCGAGTTTTCCGTAACCGAATTTTTCGCTGATGGTCGCGTAGCGGGCTTCGTTCACTGGCGATAGGGTTTCGAACAGCGATCGCCCTTTAGGGGTAAGGGAAATCATCGACCGCCGCTGGTCCGACTCTGCGTTTTTACGGTCGACGAGGCCGCGCTTATGCAGGTTCTGCAGGATGCGGGACAAGCTCGGCATCAGCAGCGCCGAGCGCTCGGCGATGTCGGAGGCGTCGAGTTCATCTTCCTCTTCGAGCACCCGGATCACCCGCCATTGCTGCGGAGAAAGACCGTGCTCCTTTAGTGCTGGGCGGAACTTTTTCATCACGGCTTCGCGCGCCTTCAGCAACGCCATAGGTAGCGAACGATCGAATTGCCGCATGGATGGTTTGTCGCGTGCACTCATCAGTGAATCATTTAACCGATGCTGGGATCATCAATAACCCCATTACGTAGTAAGCCAATACCCGGTACTTCAACCTCGACCACATCACCGGGCGCTAGATACCTGGGTGGATCGAAGCGGGCGCCGGCGCCGAGCGGCGTACCGGTGGAGATCACGTCACCGGGCTTGAGAATGAAAAATGTCGAGAGGTAACTGATTAGATACTGAAACGGAAACATTAGGTTCGCGGTGGTGTCGTGTTGGCGCTGTTCCCCATTGACTCGAGTGGCCACCGTCAGGTTGTCATAGCTGGAGAATTCGTCCGCCGTCACCATCCACGGACCGATGCTACCCGAACGGACAAAATTCTTGCCCTGAGTCACATTGAACTTGGCGTGACGAACCCAGTCCCGCACGGTGCCCTCGTTCAACACCGTGAGCCCGGCAATGTGATCCAACGCGTCTTCTTGCGCGATGCGGTGACCGACTTT
>CAWLAW010000439.1:0-3632 GCA_963854885.1 Gammaproteobacteria bacterium
GTTGCGTAAGAGTTCTTTTGCCACAACCTTAAGCGCGAGCGTTTCTTCCGCGCCCTCGAAAATTGAGAGTACGCGTGCGTCGACATAATACCGGCTCACTGAGGTTTCTTCCGAATATCCCATGCCACCGTGAATCTGTACGGCTTCTCGCGTTGTTGCCTCCGCCGCGCGACAGGCAAATAGTTTAACCAAGCTCGCTTCGATTTGGCCCACGCCTGTGTCCATTAAACCTGCAACCCGATAGGTCATTTCGTGACATGCTCGTAAGCTCCACGCCATTTGCGCTATTTTGGCAAGCGTTAATTGATATTCTGAAAGGGCTTGCCCGAACACCCGCCGCTCAAGCGCGTAGCGAATCGTCTCTTCGAAGGCGGCTCGCATCAGCCCGTTCGCCCGTGCAGCAGTTTGCAAACGCCCGCCTGCGAATGCTTTCATGGTCAAGTAAAACCCTTGGCCTTCAGCCTCGTCGCCGCCGATTAAGCAATCGCTAGGGACAAACCAGTCGTCGAAAAACAAGGTAAACGAATGCATTCCGCGATAACCGATCGTCGGAATGGCAGCGCCTGTGAGCGTGCCACCATTATCTTGGTTAAAGGTAAATTCCTTGTCTTCAGTGCTTGGTTTCTCGACGATAAATAAACTCAGCCCTTTGTGCCCCAGCGACGAATCGGGGGTCGTGCGCGCGAGCACTAACAAAATTCCCGATTTCCCGGCAAAAGTAGACCAGGTTTTAGCGCCGTTCAATAACCAACCGCCGGCGCTGCGAGTCGCCTTAAAACGCATAGCGGCAACGTCCGAACCGGCATCCGGCTCAGTCACCGCGATTCCACACATAGGTTCACCTGCGGCAATTTTTGGCAACCATTTTTCACGCTGCGTCTCCGTGCCGCCGTGATAGATCGCCTTACCCATAATTTCTGGTCGTGTAATCAGGCTGCCTGCGGCTGCGAGGGAAGCGCGCGACAACTCTTGGGTAACGACAACCATGGCCAAATGGTCCTCGCCAGAATCGGGTGAGGTGCCGCCATATCGCTCTGGAATCGATAATCCAAAACAACCCATATCGCGCAATGGAGTGAGAATTTCTTCGGGTACGGTGAGATCTGAGCGATGAATTTTCTCTGCTAACGGAGCGACGATGTCGTCACTAAAGCGCGCGAAACTGGATGCGATAATTTCTTTGTCTTCGGCCAGTTTTGATTGACCGAATCCGGTTCGAACAATGGCCTCCCGGCCCACCGCTGCGATGACTTCGGGATCGAGATATCGGCGCGAGAACGCGCGCGCTTGGGGCGAAGAAAAAGCTGCCGCAATCTCGTCCTCACCGAGGTCGATCGTGTATTTTATTTTTTCGAAGCGCGCGCGGGCTTTGCCAAGACCTTCAGCGACGCTGCAGCAGGCGAGTGAAATTTCGAAATCGGCGTGTAGCTCACCTTCGGCGCAATTTTGTGCATAATCGACAATTGATTCGGCGGCAAAAATCTCTGCTTTTAGCATCGCGAGCTCATAGCTGACGACTTGAATTCGATCAAGTTGTACAGTGCGTAGATCTCCGCCGAGCGATGATTTTACGGTTGATAAGGCGCGTCTCAAAAGCTTCTCAGCTGAGCCGACGATGGTTCGCGCCTCGTTCAAAGAGGGTGCTAAATCGGTTGTCGAAGGTTTTGTTGAATGACTCATATCTCTGATTTTATCATGCGATCTGCGAGTTTGGGGTACGGACGGCACGTGGTTGCCGTTAAACTACCCAGCAAGTTTAAATCCGGAACACGTGGCGACAAATATGATCTCTGAAATTCCTCAGGTCCAACGCCTGGAATTCGAAATAATTCCCGGGATCCCCATGATCGGCAATGGCGATTCACTGGCGGAAATTCTGTTTGAAGCATTGTCGAATGCGGGACAAGAATTGATTAGCGGCGATATTGTGGTTGTCGCGCAAAAAATCGTGTCGAAAGCAGAAGGTCGATTAGTCCCTTTATCGAGTGTCGTGCCGAGCAAAGCGGCGATCGCACTTGCGCTCGAAACGGAAAAAGAGCCAGCGCTGTGCCAATTGATTCTCGACGAATCCGAATCTGTACTGCGCAAAAAACCTGGGGTTATTATTGTTCGACATAAATTGGGTCATGTTGGTGCGAATGCTGGAATCGACCAATCGAATATCGACCACGTCGACGGTGATTGCGCATTGTTGTTGCCGCTCGATCCGGATCAATCAGCGCGTTCCTTACGATCCGATCTGGGCAAAATGGCTGGATGCGATATTGGGGTAATTATTTGCGATAGCATGAATCGACCGTGGCGGCTGGGGACAATTGGGGGCGCGATAGGTTGTGCAGGTATTAGCGTACTAGACGACCTTCGCGGGGGCGAGGATATGTTCGGACGGGAATTGAAGGTCGCGATGGTGAACCGGGCTGACTCCCTTGCCGCTACAGCGACTCTAATGTTAGGCGAAACGACCGAGGGGACCCCAGCACTGCTGATCCGAGGACTCGCCGCCGAAGATAGCGAACAAACGACGCAAGACATGATGAGACCGTTAGAAGACGATTTGTTCAAATGAGCGCGCAGAAGGAAAAATACTTAGCCCTATCCGGCGGCGTTGGTGGTGCGAAGCTATGTCTTGGCTTGGCGCAGGTGCTGTCCAAAGATGAAGTTGCCTTCGTCGTGAACACCGGTGATGATTTTGAACATATGGGATTGCACATATCCCCGGATTTAGACACCTTGACGTACACTTTGTCTGGTCTAAGCAATCCCGAACTTGGTTGGGGGCGCAATAACGAGACTTGGAATTTTATCGCAGCAGTTAAGCAACTCGGTGGCGAAGCTTGGTTTAATTTAGGTGATGCCGATTTAGCCATGCACATTTTGCGCACGCAAATGTTACGTTCCGGAATAGGCTTAACTGACGCGACACGCTCTTTAACGCGCAATGTGGGGATAGAGCATACGATTCTACCGATGAGTGATGATCCGGTAAGAACCGTCGTGCACACGGTCGATGGCGATCTTGCATTTCAACACTACTTCGTTCGCGACCGTTGCGAGCCAGTTGTAAGTGGCTTCTCTTTTTCCGGCGCCGCCGACGCCAGGCTATCCCCAGAGTTGCGAGCACGGTTAAACGATCCGGATCTTTGTGGCGTCATCATTTGTCCATCAAATCCCTTCGTGAGCATCGATCCGCTGTTCGCCGTCCCGGAACTCGGCGCTTGGCTGCGCTCGACTCCGATCCCTGTCGTTGCGGTATCGCCGATCGTCGGCGGTGAGGCGATCAAGGGACCCACGGCGAAAATGATGGCAGAACTCGCGGTTCCGGCCACGGCGGACGCCGTTGCGCGGCATTATTTGGATAAAATCGACGGATTTATCCTCGATGACTGCGATGCAGAGCTCAACAGCGTTATAGCCGGGCTTGAAATCGAGACTACCGTTGCTAACACTGTCATGGTAACTTTGTCGGATCGCGTCGAATTGGCCGAAACCGCCATAGACTTAGTGCGTCGAATCAATCGTGGAAAGTAGTTTTTACCATGTGGGCAGTCGTTCCAAGTAAACAATTTGGTTCCGCTAAAAAGCGCCTTGCTGCGTTGCTTAGCGAAGCGGAAAGAACGCACTTCGCGGAAGTG
>CAWLAW010000440.1:0-3622 GCA_963854885.1 Gammaproteobacteria bacterium
GTACCAGGGACGGTAATGGTTATACCGGAATTGGATTCCGTAAAAGGGGTCGTCGTGTGTGAATCAACCTTTCACGAATACTACACGGCGTTGCGCGAGCCGTTCCGCTTTGTCGTTGACGGTAAAATAAGCTCGGTTAGCGGCGGTGGGGCTGAGTTAAAGGTTATCGATCGGGCGCTTAAACGCGCTGGCAATGGCGAGTATGGAAATATCGTTCACTTTACCTGCGGCTACCACCCGACGGCCCGCATCACCGGCCAATCTTTTATCGAAGATCAACGCGCCATCGGTTGTAACGCGGTTGGCCTTGGACTTCCTCAGTGGGTCGACGGTGGCGGCGAGAATCATCCAGATTGCGTCATGCAAGAGCAGTCATTCTGGATCGATGGTGAGCAAGTTATCGACGGCGGCGTTATCGTTGCGCCGTCGGATTTGGCCGCGGCTGCCGGTGAACTAAAGCCACTCTACGGCTAGTCCCTATAGGAACTAAACTGCGGCGTCCTATCGACCGCTAAGGAGGCGTGGGTGAGCGAATTAAATTATGAAACGTATAACGCCGGAGACGTCGTTGTTGACTCTGGCGCGACGTTGGCCGGGGCGCAACTTGCCTACCAGACCTTCGGAACGCTGAATCCAGCTAGAGATAACGCCGTTGTTTTGCTTACACACTTCGGTGGCACGCACGAACATTGCGCGCACTTCGTCGGCAAAACTCGCGCAATCGATCCCGATAAATATTTTGTTATTGTTATTAACTTGTTAGGTAATGGGCTATCAAGCTCACCGAGCAACACCAACGGTTCTCACTTTCCGACCGTAACCGTTGCCGACAACGTCCGCTTACAAAAACGATTGGTCGCTGAAATTTTTGATATTGATCATCTCGAGCTGGTGATGGGCCACTCGATGGGGGCGGCCCAGACCTATCATTGGGCAGCGTTATTTCCCGATTTCGTGAGCCGAGCGGCACCGGTGTGCGGATCAGCGAAGACGTCCATCCACAATGATATTTTCCTTCAAGGTATGCGTGGGATCTTATGCGCCGATCCCGCTTGGGAGGACGGCGAGTATAGCGATCAACCCATCTTAGGTTTGCGAACGATGGCGCGCGCCTGGGCAGCTTGGCCACCCTCATCGCATTTCTACCGCAAGAAGTTCTTTGAATCGCTTGGCTTTGAATCCGCTGATGATTTTCTAGAACGGTATTGGGAAGCAACCTACACCGCGATGGATGCTAACAACGTGCTAACTCAAATCTCGACGTGGCGCTCTAGTGATATCAGTAATAATGAGCTTTACGGTGGTGACATGGCGCTTGCTCTAGCGAGTATAAAGGCTCGTGTTGCAGTAATTCCGTGCCGATCCGATGCGTACTTTCCTCCCGAAGACAGCGAAATTGAAGTCGAACTCATGAACAACTCAGTTTTACACACAATAGAATCTGAATGGGGGCATTGGGCAGGGTCTGGACGTAATGAATCCGACACCGACTTTATCAACGCCCAAGTAAAAGCGCTCTTAGCGAGTTAGCGTGCACAAGTGTGCGACATCGGGGCTAATGTTTCGAGTAATTGAATTCACGATATTGCAATGGAACTAATCGAACTGACGGCCTCACAAGCGGGGCGATTGATAGCGGATAAGGAAATTAGTTCTGTTGAGCTAACCGGAGCGTGCATTAAGCGTATCGAAGACCGAAATCCGTCGGTCCGAGCATTTCGTCATTTTGACCCGGAGTTCTCCCTCGCCCAAGCGACGCTCGCGGATCAACAAACGGCGCGCTCCGCATTGCATGGCGTACCGTTTGCCGTCAAAGATGTCATTGATACAAAAGATTTTCCGACCGAATTCGGTAGCGCGGTTCATGAGGGCCGTCGCCCTCGTCGGGATGCGAAGTGTGTTTCGCTGATGCGGGACGCGGGCGCCGTTTTGCTCGGAAAAGTAGTCACCACCGAGTACGCGATGTTTAACCCGAACGAAACACGCCATCCCCTAAATCTAGAGCACACGCCTGGCGGCTCTTCTAGCGGTACGGCCGCATCGGTCTGCGATCATATGGTGCCCATCGCGTTTGGTAACCAAACGGCCGGGTCATTGATTCGACCTGCGGCCTATTGTGGGGTATACGGACTCAAGCCGACTTATGGTACGACTGACGGGACGGGTATTTTACCGCTGCAACTTTACTTCGACACACTCGGGTATATGGCGCGCTCTATTGAGGATTTACAACTATTCTACGGAATCGTTAGTGAATCTCATCAGCAAGCTAGTTGGCCGGCAGCCAAGCGCTTAAAGATCGGATTGTGCAAGACGGTTCAATGGCCGTATGCAGAAGCACAAGCGCGTGCAGTATTGATACAAGCAGGTCAGCGATTTGCCGCCCAAGGTGCGAAAATTGAACGGTTTGAGTTACCGGAATCGTACAACGATTCGGTCGCGTTGCATCGACGTATCCTTTACGCAGGAATTACCGCGTCGCTCGATGCTGATTATCGCGCGTCGCCGGATAAAATGAGTCCCCAATTGCAATTGTTGTTGAGCGAGGGTCGCGCTACATCAGCGCAAGAACTCACCCAGGGGAAAGCTAAGGCGGAACAGTATCGACAATCCGTTAATCGGTGCTTCGGCGATTTTGATGCGATTATTTGTCCCAGCGCGCCGGGCGAAGCGCCGCATGGATGGGCTACAGGGAATCCAATTTTCCAGGTATCTTGGACGCTGCTTGGCGTGCCTTGCATAAATTTACCGGTAGGTTTCGGGCCGAATGGATTACCCATCGGTGTCCAGTTGGTCGGGCGCCGTAACGACGATAAGAACCTCCTAGCAATTGGGCAATCGCTAATGCGAGATTTTTCACCGATACACCTATAGCGATACCGGAATGAAAGAAATAGCTGCATTTAATGCCGATGAACTGCTGGAAAATGAAGTGCGTCAACTCGTCATTGACGGCCACACGCCAATTGCAATTTATAATCTCGACGGTGAATATTTTGCCACCGATGACACCTGTACGCACGGAGAGGCGTCGCTCGCCGAGGGTGATATCGATACGGACGAAATTATCTGCCCATTTCACATGGGCTCTTTTAATATTCGTACGGGCGAGGTGTGTAGCGCACCGTGCAGCTCTCCACTAAAAACCTACAAGGTTCGAATCGAGCAGAATACGTTGTATGTCGAGGTTGACGAATGACGACCAAAACCTATCGCATTGGGCAAATTGTACCGAGTTCGAATACGACAATGGAGACCGAAGTTCCGGCGATGTTGCACGCGGCCATTATGGACGTAGACGTCGACTTTACTTTTCACTCCAGTCGCGCGCCGATGAAGACGGTTTCAAAAGAGCAGTTGACGGCAATGAATGGTCACATGTCGCGGTGTGCGCTGGAATTGACCGACGCGAGAATGGACGTCATCGCTTCGGCGTGTCTCGTTGCAATTATGTGCCAAGGACCGGGCTATCACCGTGAAACTGTAGAAACTTTGCGCGAAGTTTGTAAACTTGACTCGCCAAATACGGAAATTGTAACCAGTGCCGGAGCATTGATTGAAAGTTTGCATGCGGTGGGTGCAAAGAAAGTCTCAATTATTACCCCTTATACGAAAGCACTAA
>CAWLAW010000441.1:0-3603 GCA_963854885.1 Gammaproteobacteria bacterium
TGGTGAGACTATCGGCGCCGTCGGTGCCGGGTTACTCGTGCTCGTCGGCATACAGCGCGGAGACAGCGAGAAACAAGCAGATCGACTACTCGAACGGTTACTCAGTTTTCGCGTCTTTCCCGATGCTGAAGACAAAATGAATTTAGACATCCGCGAAGTCGGCGGTGGCCTACTGCTCGTGCCTCAATTCACCTTAGCCGCAGACACACGCAACGGGTCGCGCGCGAGTTTCACCGCGGCCGCGCCACCCGATGTGAGCAAAGAATTGTTCAATTATCTTGTCGACAAAGCACGCGAATCGCATGAGCCAATAGGAACGGGACAGTTCGGGGCCCATATGCTCGTCTCGCTAACCAATGATGGTCCGGTTACGTTTTGGCTCGAAGTGCCGCCGGACGACATCGAGTCGTAGCGCCGAGGCGACGTCCGCCGCTTTAGTTTCTTCCCAACGATCAACAGCGAATCGTCCCATGGGTCGTTTTTTTGCGCGGTCTTGCGCCGCATTCATCGCCCCACAGGTAGATTTTCGACAGGCTACTTGACCCTCGGTGGGACAGGGTAATACCGTCGCTGTATTAGCCAGGGCCACCACCTGGTGAGCGATATGAGTATGCAGGAATTTAAACAACTTCTGGTTGTCTATCACAGCCGTTCTGGCAATACCGCAGCTATGGCAGAGGCTGTCGTCGACGGTGCTCGGAGCGACGACATCGATGGTGTGAATGTTGTTGTGAGTGATGCGCTTACGATAACCCCAGACGAACTAATGCGCGCCGATGGACTGATTCTCGGCACCCCAGAGAACTTCGGGTACATGTCTGGTGCGATGAAAATGTTCTTCGAAACGATTTATTATCCGTGCTTAGAGCATACCCAGGGACTGCCGTACGCGTGCTTTATCCGTGCGGGAAATGATGGACAGGGCGCGCTCGCGAGCATGACGCGAATCATTAACGGACTGCGCTGGAAGCAAGTGTTGGCGCCAATAATCGTTGTCGGGGAAATTGACGAAGCCGATCTGCACGCCTGCCGCGAATTGGGCATGAGCGTTGCCGCCGGTTTGGAAAGCGGCATATTTTGAGCATCGCAGATAGCAACCTGTCGGACTTAGGTCGATTCTACTCGCCTTAGCTACGACCGCCATGGATGGCGGAAGTGGCGGCTATGCAGGAGCGATTTCCGGCCGAACCCCTAAGTCCGACAGGCTGCTAGAATCCGTGGATGACACGTACGATAATGCGCGATTGCAAAGCAAAACCTAGGTTACAACATGACGATCGCTCAGAGCACTGCTAGCGCGGACCCGGTCACTGCGGTCCAACCGCTACTCGACATCCGTAAATCAGCGATCGATCCAAATTTTTGGTACCCACTGGCGCGAACAAAGGATCTCAAACGCGGCAAAACGCTGGCCGTTTCATTTGCTGGCGAGCCGATTGTTCTTGTGAGGCCAAAAGCGGGTTTACCTTTTGCGCTCGAAGACCGCTGCGCGCATCGCCAAGTGCCATTGCATGTTGGTCGAGTCGACGACCAATCGATCAAGTGCGGATATCACGGCTGGACGTACGACAAGGACGGTAATTGCACGAGTGTGCCGTACCTCGACATGTGTACACTGAAACCAAATTGCGTGCGTAGTTATCCTTGTCGGGAAGCCTACGGTTTGGTGTTCGTGTTTCCAGGCGTACGAGAGAAAGCCAGCAACGTCGCGTTCCCCGTGCTGCCTTCGGCGAACGATCCGGCGTATAAGACGCGATACCTAGATCGCCAGGTCGACTGCCACTGGTCGTTTATGCACGAAAACCTCATGGATATGAATCACCAATTCCTGCATCGCAGATTAATGGGCGGGGTGGCAACGATTTTCCTCGACGGCCGTAAGGGCGATAATTGGATGGAGGCGGATTACACGTTTAAACGGCGCAGCGGCAAGCAACCCTTGGGCGAAAAGTTTATGCTCGGAAAACGTCCAGATGCAGCGCCCGAAGCACGCGATCTGATGACGATCCGCACCGAATATCCTTATCAAACACTGCGCTTTTGGACCGCCGGGAGCGAACATCCGGCGCTCGATCTTTGGAACGTCTACTTCCCAATAGACAAACAACAACGGCGCAATCAAACCTACGGTTTGATGATGATTCGACGTCCGTCGACCCCCGGCCTTATCAATTTATTGTGGCCATTCATCGTTTGGTTTACGAACGGGATATTTGCCGAGGACCGTTGGATTTGCGAACTTGAACAAGCGGCATTTGATAATCAAGGGGAAGATAAAAACCACGAAATTTTTCCGGCCATTCGAGATTTACGTGAAGTCATTGTCAATAACTGTCGTCCGATAGCCGAGTAACGTAGGTGCCGGTCGCTGCTCTCCGGCAAATAATTAAACTCGGCGCCAAGTCAGTGTATTGACGACCTTTGTTCCATCCGCGACCCGAATTGGCGGTGTTTTAAGATGCAATTCACCGTCGACCAATGTAAAGAACCGCACCTGGTCACCGCCAACCCAACTCGGCGCTAAAGAACCTTCGACATGGTGCGTTATCGTGCTTTTCTCACTGTCAATCGTGTAAGTCCCGTAATAGCTCGTGTAGCCTTGATAGGCTAATTTGAACTCTTCGAGTGCAACTTCTTCTGGGTGGCGCGAACTAAACGATGGCCGATCTGCGCTCATTAGTTGAGCTGACATGTGACCTTGCTCGTCGTACATAATAAAACCAATCGTTCCTTCGCCGAGCGGGAACGGGTAGCGACCCGAATCTGTTTCGGCGAAGGCCTCAACCAACCGCCACGCACCGGCAAAAATTTCCGGTCCGATCTCTTGTCCGTCCATCAATTACTCCCTCATTACATTAGATAATTTATTTTCCCGACCGAGCGTTTCGGAGAACCACTTAAATTAGAAACTTCAAACTGCTAGTTGTATTTCCAGCCTCAAGCTGGGCGCGATGCTCAGCAAAGTTCAACAATGAGAGCAAACTCGTACCCTGCTTAAGTTTTTCCAGAACGACTTCTTCTACTCGTTTTATTTCCTCTGCCAGCGGTAACAAATCTCGGAGCTCTGCCTCGCTCGCCACAACAATACCGTCGTCGTCCCCAAATATGATATCTCCGGGCTGAACCATCACGCCACCACAGACGATCGGCAACTGTTGCTCGCCAAGCGATTGGGTCGTCCCAGAAACCGGGGTAATGGAAGAGGCGTAAACCGGGATCGACAATTCTTTAATTGTGGACACGTCACGGCATGGTCCATCGATGACGATGCCTGCCAACCCTTGGCGCGCCGCTTCGCTTGAAAATAGTTCGCCGACGATTGCCGCCTGACTGCCTTGCGTATCGATAACGAGAACGTCGCCCGAATCGGCGTCTTCTAGCGCCGCTATCACGGCAAAGAAATCCTCGTGGCAACGCACAGTGTACGCCTTGCCTAGCAGTCGTAGCCCCGATCGGATTGGTCGAATGTTCGAGGCGATTACCCGGATCTGTTTGTTCGCGTCTGCAAGCGCGGCCGGGTCAAGTCGTGCAAGGCGATCGAGTAGTTCGGCCGTGTTCATTTGGATTCCTTGTCTGTTTTTCGTTTGAGGAAGTACGGCGGCG
>CAWLAW010000442.1:0-3603 GCA_963854885.1 Gammaproteobacteria bacterium
TTGGTTCGCGAACCACGTTGTTTCACTGGGATCCCGCAAGCCTCGAATTCTTTGGGGTATTCGCCCCCGACCCCAACGCCAAGCATGAAGCGCCCATTTGACGCGGCATCCAAGGCCGCGCCCATTTTCGCAAGTAACGCCGGCGGGTATAGCGGAAGTAATGTTATGGAACTCATAAGGCGAATGTTTTCAGTCGCCCCTGCGGCTACTGATAAGGACACGATTCCGTTCGCCGTGTCGCCGTGAAATGTGACGTGTTCGCCGCAGGCGAGAATGTCGTAGCCGAGTGACTCGATGCGTTTGGCCATCTTTGCGACATTAAAAGGGGAACGTAAGGTTGTGCCAAACTGAATTTTCTTATCGCCCATTAAGATTTCTCCATCTTTCGTTTATGTCGAATGACCGAGACGTTTCGCCTCTTCATCCAGAACCACGGCAACCCGTCCAATCGCCCGCCGCGACAAGACGACGTCCATCGCATCGCGAAATTTCTTAAGCGGAAACGTCGCGGCGACGGCCGGACTAATACCGCCTTGCAAAAACCAGGTAAATAATTTGTCCATGGTCGCGCGGGTAAGCTCTTCATATTTGTAGCGTTCATCCGTTGGGGTCCAGCCGAAATACAGCCCCATGTTCAACCCAACGACCGACAAATTTTTAACCAGCAGAATGTTCGCGGGAATCTGTGGGATGTCGCCCCCCGCGAATCCCACGGGCATAATCCGAGCTTCAGGTGCCATGCATCGAAGTGATTGCGTGAACACATCGCCACCGACCGGATCGTAGACTGCATCGACCCCGCGTCCATCGGTTAGATTCAGCACGGCTTCACGAAAATCAGTTTTGCGATAATTTATCAGATGATCCGCGCCATGCGCCTGTGCGGCTGCCAGTTTTTCTGCTGTGCTGGCAGTCACGATCACAGTCGCGCCGAGAATTTTTCCGATTTCGACCGCAGCGAGCCCGACCCCACCACCAGCGCCATGCACCAATAGCCGCTCCCCAGCTTGCAGATCGAGTAGGCGTCGCCAGGTTAACGCCGCGCAAGTTGTGGCATAGGAATTGGTTAACCCGATTGCGCGGGAGAATGCTAGCGAATCAGGCAAGCCGAAAACGTTGACTTCTTTGGCGACGACTTCTTCCGCAAGTCCTCCCCAATCGACGACTGCGACAACCCGATCGCCCGGTTTAAAGCGGGTCGCTTCAGCGCCGGTCTCGACGACAATTCCCGCTACCTCTGTGCCGGGAATAAACGGCAGTGGTGGTTTTCGCTGATACTTACCTTGCACGACCAGGCTCATCGCAAACCCGATGCCCACCGCTTGCACGCGGATCTTAAGTTCGTTATCTCCAGTCACAGGGTTCGGTTGAACGCTAAGTGAAAGTGAATCAAATGTCGTCCATTGAGAGACAAGAACAGCCTGCATCATTCGCCCCGTATAAAAAGGATCTCGATAACGCGATGGTCGATTATTCCCGCTTGTGCGGGTCGAGATTCGCTAATCAACAGCGCTCACGAGTTCGGAAATATTCACTTGATGGCCGACCATGAGATCATCGCGTGCAAGAAACTTCGGTTTCACGAACCAAACGAGCATCGGCAAAACGACCAGCGATAGGACCATATTAATTAACATTACGGCGACCAATAGGAGTCCCATATCGGCCATAAACTTCAGATCGGAAAGGAAATACCAAGGCATGATGCCGATCAACATGATCGTTGCAGTGAACATGATCGCTTTGCCCGTGGTGGTTAGTGCCGCATTAATTGCTTTCTTAAGGTCATGATTTTGCGCGCTGAATTCTTCACAAATTCTCGACAACAAATAGATACCATAATCAATGCCAACTCCAACGCCGATAACAGCCACAATACCGGCGTTAATATCCAGCCCGATCCCGAGTAAATGAATCGCCGCAACCAGCATCAAGTTGGATAAATTCACCGGGATTAGCAAAATGAATGCGGCGACGAACGAGCGATAAGCAAACGCGGCGATCAACAGAACCGCAACATTAACCATGCCCATAATAATCCAATGATACCGCTCGACAACGTTGTTTACTGCTTGTTGCAACGCGATCACTCCAGTACCTAAGCGAACGCGAAATTTTGGATGGTCTGCGCCGACGATGGCGATCGCGCGCTCAGCATTGGCGAGTGCGATATCCACGGTCTCTTGTTTATTGTCTTTGTACCAGAGCGTGACGGTCGAATGCTGAAACAGGAAGTCCGCGACGTGGCCAAAATTGACGGTGTTGTTGCCCAAGGTCACGGCGAATGCAGCGGCGTAAATTGCTTCGCGCGATAGGTCGAGTTCCTGCCATTTTGGATTGCCGCCCGCGAACAAGCGATTAACTTCGCGCATATAGTCCGTAAACGTTAATGTCGCACGCGGCGGGAGTACCGGATCGGATTCAAGAATCCGCTGCAGCTTGCTCGCAACTTCGACGACCCCAGGGGTTCTTGCGACTGGATTCTCTAAATCTTGCTCCTTTGCTTCTAATATGATCTCTAGGGTATTTGTGCCGGGAAAATGTGCATTGATTGCGCGTACGGCCGTATTGAATTCGGACTCGTGCCACAATAAATTACTGCCTTCGACGGGGTTGCCGATCTTAATTTGCGTGTTGAGGTAAATTGCAACGATTGAAATAATTGTGACGACTACGGCCGTTTTGTTTGCGTTGGACCCGTAGGTAATATTCGAAATACGATTGAGCAGTTTTTCTTGCAGCAAGTGAATACCGCCGTGCTCGCTACCGCCCCCGACGATCGATTGAATGTTTTTCGGAACGGGCAAATATGACAGTAATATCGAGCACAAGAACACGCCCGTAGGAATGATCCACAAGGCCCACATGCCGCAAAAAATCGCGTGGTTTTCCATCGACTTAATTGGCGCAATAGCAATAAATATAATCCCGCAGACGTCCGTTAATATGCCGAGAATCGACGGTGCCATCATGATGCCCATGGTCAATTCTGCCGCTTTGCGCCGATCATTGATCTGCGTGACGATCTCGTAGTAGCGCTCAGTATATTGAACGCAGTGAGAAAACGAGCGGGCGACAAGTAACAGCGGCACGATCATCAGCAACGGCTCGATAGGTCTTTCAACAAGACCGATGAAGCCGAATCCCCATATTCCCGCAACGAAAGCGCAAACAATCGGGGTCACCACCCCCGCGATGTTACGCATGTAGAACATCAGCGCGAGCATTAAGGCGCCCACGGTAACGGCAAAAATTTTGTAGGTTTGCTTTTGTAATTTATACACCCAGCCCGTTAAAGCCGGTTGCCCGGTGAGATAAATTTCGTGCTTATCGTCACGCGCTTCTTCGACTAAGTTTTGTGCGAAAGCAAACGCTTCGCCGTAATCAATTTTGTCCAAAAAAGTCGCTAAGATTAACGTTGCCGTCTCGTCACGCGAAATGAAAAATGTCTGTGCATTTGTGGATACAGCAACGCGCCGTTTAAACTCCGCGACTTCTTCGTCAGATTGAGGCGGATTGTTGTCCATAAGCGGCTGCGCCGTAATACCAAACGGTGTGGCTTCGGCATAGCGCAATTTCTCGGTGGCGATAGAGATGATTTGA
>CAWLAW010000443.1:0-3598 GCA_963854885.1 Gammaproteobacteria bacterium
GGCTTGGTAGCAGAGATTTCAATCTTTCCCGGGCGGGGGAATTCGTGATACTCCAGAGCG
This sequence comes from Gammaproteobacteria bacterium, assembly GCA_963854885.1. Taxonomy (GTDB): domain Bacteria; phylum Pseudomonadota; class Gammaproteobacteria; genus UBA11873. The sequence goes on from CAWLAW010000443.1 coordinate 61, forward strand.
CTTTTAACCAGTTCGTCATCCATACTGTGGTCCTTTGTGCGGGCGAAATTACGGTGCGGCGTGCTGCCTTATTGTGGCTGCACGATGCGTCCGACCTATTGAAATGGCATGCCGGGCGGCATGCGACCGCCCATGCCGCGCATCATGTTCTTTAGCCCGCCTTTCTTAGACATTTTTTTCATCATTTTCTGCATCTGATTGAATTGCTTTAACAGGCGGTTAACGTCTTGAACTTGGGTCCCAGATCCTGCTGCGATTCGCTTTTTCCTACCTGCCTTTATGATCGCGGGAAACTGACGTTCCTGCATTGTCATCGAATCTATAATCACCCCGAGCTTTACCATCTCATCATCGTTAACATTATTTTTTACCTTGTCCGGTAACTCTGCCGTACCTGGTAGCTTGCTCATTAACGATGAGAGCCCTCCCATATTTTGCATTTGATCTAATTGATCACGAAAGTCTTGCAGATCGAAGCCCTTTCCCTTGCTGAGCTTACGAGCAACTTTTTCTGCCTTATCTTTATCAACCTTCTGCTCAACTTCCTCGATCAAACTTAATACGTCGCCCATCCCGAGGATCCGTGACGCCATTCGATCCGGGTGAAATGCTTCCAGTGCGTCGAGCTTTTCTCCAACGCCAAGGAATTTGATCGGTTTACCGGTGACGTGACGAACTGACAGCGCCGCTCCACCTCGAGCGTCCCCGTCCGCTTTAGTCAACACGACTCCGGTCAGCGGTAAGGTCTCATTGAACGTGCGGGCCGTATTGACGGCGTCTTGACCCATCATCGCGTCTATAACGAAAAGGGTCTCGTGCGCGTTGACCGCAGCGTGCAAATTGGCGATTTCTTCCATCATTTGCGCGTCGATCGCCAGGCGCCCCGCAGTGTCCACGATTAGCACGTCGGCAAACTGGGTGCGCGCTTTGGCCAGTGCATCTTGAGCTATCTGCTCGGGCTTCAACGATAGGTCCGTCGGGTAGCATTCGACTCCCACCTCAGCGGCGAGAATTGCCAGTTGCTCGACCGCTGCTGGACGATAAATGTCACAGCTAACAACCCCAACTTTCTTTTTATGAACCTCCGCCAAATGCTTGGCGAGCTTAGCTGTCGTCGTCGTTTTACCTGCGCCTTGCAGCCCAGCCATTAACACAACAACGGGAGGTTCTGAGGCGAAATCAAGTCCCGAATTGGCATCACCCATTAAATGCGTCAATTCGTCCCGAACGACTCTGACGAGGGCCTGACCTGGAGTTAAGCTGCCGACGACATCCTCCCCGACCGCTTTAGCCCTCACCTGTTCGATGAAGTCTTTAACGACTGGAAGTGCCACGTCACCTTCAAGTAAGGCCATGCGCACATCGCGCAATGCATCGTCAATATTATCTTCGGACAGGCGAGCATGTCCGCGTAAGTTTTTAACAACTGACGTGAGTCGTTCGCTCAGGTTTGAAAACATAACTTGCTTCTATTTACGCCGTTGGTTTTGATCTAACTAACGAGTCTACCATCCTTCCATTACTTCATCGAAAGGAAACTCGAGACCAACGGTTGCCCAAACTTCGCTAACTCGTTTAACCACCGGTTCCGCAATTGTCAGCCATTCGGGATGACGATCACGTTTATCGAACACTTCAAATTCTTCCGGGTGGGGGTCGAATTCGCCGAAACGATAGTAAAATGACTTGACCAAATCTTCCATTCGCTGCTTGTCGTACGCAACCACTCGAATCGCGCGGTTCGCGCTTAATCCGGTCGTAGCGACGTAATAGTTGTATTGCTCCCAGTAGCGAAGATAGGCGGCGAAATAATCCATCTCGGCTATTTCATCAGGTTCCGCTCCGGTATAAATCAGATCTCGTCGCACCCAGTCTTCAATATTGCCGCGTACTTTAAATTTCCCGTCTTCGGGCAATCCACCCGATTTCTCGTAGGTCGATATACACGAAGCGACCGGGTGTCTGACCGTTAAAATGTTCTCCACCGCTTGGCCCAAAATCCGATGGAAAAACCCGCCGGCATAGGTGCCTTTCAATAATTTTTTTGGTACAACGATCTTGCCTGAGTGAGGCTGATTCTTACCAAAGTAAATTTCTACCATGGTTAGATACTCAGCCATCGTCTGCAAGCTCGAAATCCAACTGTTTACACCTTTGTCGAAGCGAAAAGGTCCCGCGTCGGGAAATCCGTCATGTGCAATTACGTTCGGTACCTTACTCGGGTCGTAGCCCATCGTACGATACAGTTCCTTGGTAAGGTACGAGCCGCCATTTCGTGGAATACCAATGACATTGACGAAATGAAATTTTAATTGGATGTCCTTAATGGCGTCGACGTCACCCGTAAGTAATGCCATTAGTAATTGGTAGGCGCGTCCGATTGCTGCCTGTCCTCGAGGGTTAGCCAGGACACGTTTCGCGTTCTCGCTGGCATCCTGCACTATGCGCCGCTGATCGTTGAGCATCACTTCGCTTAATTGGTCGCCCCATTGCGCACCTTCGAAAGGGATGTCTTCGACAATGTGTAATAGGAAATCAATAAATACCGGGGAGACCGGCAGTTCTTTGTCCGTCAGTTTTAACTCTACGCCCATTTTTCTTACCAATAATTAGGATGTTGAGGCGTTGATTACCCCTACGAAGCTCGATTATCCAATGGTTCTACCCCGCTTGGCTATAATGCGTCGGATTACGCGCGTCCATTTAGCGCGCGGCGCTACCATGTCGATTGAGCAGATCAGTAAACTTGCCGAATGATAGTAGATGCGCATAAATGCGGGCGAGATGGCCGTCGCGCATCAAGCTATGCAGCGCATCGCCGTTTAGCTGCCGTAAGCGCTGCTCGCTCACCCGTCGTAATCCCGTAACTCTGACTTCGGACAAACCGCGTGGGTGAAAATCGGCATCGAAAGGTTCCAACAGATCCAACTCTTTCAGGCGCTGACATAACAAAGCAGTTTTTCGTTGCTCACTATCCATTTCGTTTACTAAAACCTCGAGCTCGCGCCAACGCTCGGTGGGCTCGCCGCGCGCGTTTACGAGGGCCGGTGCATCGGCGGTAAGTGCGGAGTCGTCGACGCACACCAGTGCCCGGTTATTGCCGTCTTCGTTAATTGTGGCGGTAAAGAACGGATAGCGCCGCACGTAAGCCGGGCAGTAATAGTCGTGTAGCCACGCGCCTTGCTCATCGACGTAAAGATTTGTCCCGGACTCTAGTCCGGTAATAATGACAGAGGTGAAAATACCCGGCGAGTCTTCAGCAAATGCAATCGGGTAGTCGTGGCATGCAGATGGGAATTCCGCGGCGGTGACGAAAACAACATTCAGGTGTTGTGCGAATGCTTTTGCGTTTTCTCGAATGCCGAGGCGCTTGTGTTTTTCTCGATCGAACGGCGCTGCCGACAAAAAGCCTGGCGGCAGCGCAATGTCCACGATTCTAGGTTTATTCGCAGGCGGCCGGCGGCAACGGATCGCCGGTTAACGGATCGGCGTCTGCTTCGGAAATGGTCGTCGGTGGCATATTTGGATCGCTAACGAA
>CAWLAW010000444.1:0-3595 GCA_963854885.1 Gammaproteobacteria bacterium
ATGCGCTCACCGCCCAAACGCGTTCCGAGTGGCTCACCGACTTGTCGGGATTCGACGCACGTTTAAAGTCCTTCGACCAAGAAATATTAAAAGCTGAAACTCGAGTCAACGAATTACGACTCACCTCACCGGTCGCAGGCACAGTTCAACAATTGACTGTCAATACCGTTGGCGGGGTCGTCACTTCGGCAGAAAAACTTATGCTCATCGTACCGAACGATGACGTGTTGCGCGTAGAGGCTTGGATCCCGAATAAAGACATTGGTTTTGTCGAGGAAGGCCAAACGGCGGAAATTAAAATTGAAACATTTCCCTTCACAAAGTACGGGGTTATTAAAGGAGCGATTGCCAATATCTCTAACGATGCGATCGCGGACGAGAATCTAGGGCTCGTCTACCTTGCGCAAGTGAGCATGGCTAAAAAGACCTTGTTGGTAAATGACAAGTTGGTAAATTTGTCGCCTGGAATGGCCGTGGTTGTTGAAGTGAATATGGGTACACGACAGCTGATAGAGTTTTTGTTAACGCCATTGCTACGTTACAAAAACGAAGGGTTGCAGGAACGATGAGGGGTTCGAATGCTTTACCTCAAGAAAATCGAATCTCTTGAGCTTACAGGTAGAAGAATACCGTCGCCGCTTACTCGCTCTGTCCCCAGTTCTCGAAATACGTCATCTCGAGCGACGGCTTTCTGGTCACCGGGCCAAAATTTCCCTTAGGATATCCAATCGGAATGACGGCAACTATCCCATGGGTTTCAGGAATTTTAAGGTGATCAATGAGCTCTGCTTCGAACACCTGGTGCATAGTCGTCAGGCTGGCTCCGAGACCTTTCGCTCGGCAGCCTAACAAAATGTTTTGTACGGTCGGGAAAACCGAGCCATAAGACGGTGGGGCTAATCCCACGCGCTGAGCTTGCGGAACTGACAACGGCCAATCGCGTTCGCCGCAGACAAATAGTAGTAGGGGGATTTCGGAAATGTGCCGGCCTAAGGCCATCGCCGTGCGGAAGTTGCGCGCAAATGCAGAATTGTCGTCGTCGGCAGGGATGTACTTCGAAAACCGATCAGCCATTGCCTGGTGATATTTCTCGCCGAAGAACGCTTTGGTCGCTTTGTCTCGCGCTACAATAAAAGTGTAAGGCTGTGTGTTTAGGCTGTTGGGCGCATAAACCGAGGCGTCCAGTATTTCTTGTAGTATTGCCTGCGGCACGGGATCGGGCTTTAGCCGTCGCATCGGCCGCATGGTTTTCATAATGTGAAATACGTCTAAGTTTTTATCCACGCATTGTTCCTTATATTTGCAGCCGTTTTTCGATCATCGCATATCGCTGATTCAGATGACATGAGAGTTGTAAGAAAGGGAGCGTGCCGTGGTTTAATGCAGCATCAAAATCTGCATTCAATTTCCTTGTTCGATAAATCTTAGAGGTACCTCATGCTCAAACGTAGCAACCCGGATATCGGCTACATGGCGCAGGACGTCTTCGACGCCTATGCATTTACCCAAACCATCCGCACCGGAAATCACATTTATCTGTCCGGCATCGCACCGTTGCGCGGCAGCAATGACAATGTTGAACTAGTCGGCGAGGGAGACATTAAGGCGCAAGTAAGTTTCTGTCTCGATGTACTTCAGCGCTGTCTAGCAGCAGAAGGCGCCGGCTTACAGGATTGGGTGGCGCATACCGTATATGGCACCAGCATGACCGATCTACACACCACGGCCGGAATATTTGTCGATGTGTTCGGAGAGTTTCCTCCAACGAGCACCTGGGTTGAAGTCAAAGGACTGTTCGTACCAGGGCAGATGGTAGAAATCACCGGTTTCGCAATTATAGAGTGAGCTTGTTAGATTTAAGGGCATGGGCAGCAGCGTTCGCTTTATCGCTGGATGTGAATGACAACGTATGCGGCTTAGGGTGATTGCTTAGACAAGAGCCGCAAGCAATCGCTTCGCGGTTGTAGCGTAATTCGCGGACGGCAGCTTCCGGGAGCGGTTTTCTTAATGGCGGACGAAGTAATAAAAGTGCAAGATGCCGTATGCCTTCGCCGCTGGCCGCACAGCGCATACCAAGCTTAGAGGAGTTAATTCGATGAACAAGCCCGAAGAAAAACCGCAATCTGGAACTCGAAACGCGCAGGAATTCGATGTCGTGGTGATCGGCGCCGGCTTCGGGGGGCTGTATGCACTGCACCGGCTGCGCGAGAGTGGATTGTCCGTTCGTTGTTTCGATGGCGCCGAGGGAGTTGGTGGCACATGGTGGTGGAACCGTTATCCCGGTGCACGAGTCGATTTTCCGAGCGCCCCGTTTTACGCCTACTCCTTTTCCGAAGAACTGCTAAAAGAATGGGATTGGCAAGAACGCCAACCCGCGCAGGCGGAAGTACTCGCCTATCTTGATTTTGCCGCAAAGAAATTCGATCTCTATCGCGACATCCAACTAGATACTTGGATAACCGGTGCGGTATTCGATGAAGCGGCACAGCGCTGGTCGTTGGAAACGCGATCCGGTGAGTACGTTTCAACACAATTTTTAATTTGCGCAATGGGTACGCTATCGACGCCGAATAAACCGAACATCCCGGGTATTGATGATTTTGCCGGTGAGTTTCATCACACCGGTAAATGGCCAGCAGAGCCAGTTGATTTTTCCGGTAAACGAGTCGGTGTGATCGGCACGGGTTCTTCCGGGATACAAACGATCCCCATTATCGCGAAGCAAGCCGACCACTTAACAGTTTTTCAACGCACGCCGCAGTACAGTATCCCCGCGGGCAATCGTCCGCTCGATCCGGAAATATTGCGCGAAGCTCGCGACAACTGGCCACACTATAAAGAGCTCATGTTTGCCTCGGGTGTCGGTATGCCTTACGCAATGCCGGACCGTTCCGCCCATGACCACACACCAGAACAACGCAACGCATTGTACGAAGAGCTGTGGCAAGACGGCGGATTGCACATGCTGTTTAACAGCTATAACGATCTCGTTATTGACGAGGCGGCGAACAACACCATTACCGATTTCATTCGCGGAAAAATCGGTGAGATTGTGCAAGATGCGGACGTCGCGAAAAAACTCATGCCCGACTATTTGCTTGCCACAAAGCGACAAGTAATCGATGACGGATATTACGAAAGTTTCAATCGTAGCAATGTGCAGCTGGTTGATTTACGTGAAGATGCGATAGAAAAAATCACGGCCACTGGTATCACTACGGCGCATGGTGAACACCAACTCGATATGCTCGTGCTCGCGACAGGCTATGACGCGATAACCGGCGCCTTGCTCAATGTGAACCCCCAAGGGCGCGGTGGCGAAGATCTAAAATCTCGTTGGCACGAAAGGTTCAACACCTATCTCGGCGTCACGCTTCCCGGTTTCCCCAACCTGTTCATGGTGCACGGTCCTGAGTCGCCGTCCGTACTGTTTAACATGCCATTTGGTGGAGAGCGGGAAAGTGATTGGATTGCGGAGTGTATCCAATATCTGCGCGACAATGATTTGGCGACGATCGAACCCGCCCCTGGTGTCGAAGTCGCCTGGGGTGAGAATGTTGCGGCGGCAGCGAACCTGACCTTGTTTCCGAAAACC
>CAWLAW010000445.1:0-3589 GCA_963854885.1 Gammaproteobacteria bacterium
TGTTAGCCTACAAAACGATCAAAACTGCCGACTGCTGTACGACGTCGTTTGCAGTCACGATCCCCGTTTCGACGGACGAATCTTTATCGGCGTGACATCCACCGGTGTCTATTGCAGACCCGTGTGCTCGGTACGCATGCCAAAGTTCGAGAACTGCACATTTCATAGTCATGCCGCTGCTGCAGAAAAAGCCGGGTTCCGACCGTGTTTGGTGTGTCGGCCGGAAATAGCGCCGGGAGACTCGAGAATTGATGCGGTGTCGAAACTTGCGCGATTGGCGTTGCGCAGAATCGAGGACGGTGCATTAAATGATCTCAGCGTCGACGAGTTAGCGGCAGAATTTAACGTCTGTGCGCGGCATATGCGCCGCGCACTGAGCCAAGAGTTTGGCGTGACCCCCGTGGAACTTGCGCAAACTCAACGGCTACTACATGCAAAGCAGCTACTAACGGAGACCACGCTGTCAGTCACAGACGTCGCTTTTGCGTCTGGGTTCGATAGCCTGCGACGATTCAATGCGTTATTTAAATCGCGCTACCGCCTATCGCCAACCAAGCTGAGGGGAAATTCTCGCGGTAAATTGTCGCAATCCAAGGCCGCAGCGCAAGAATTTGAGGGCGCTATTTCATTTCGAATTGACTATCGACCGCCGTATAACTGGGACACTCTTGTCGAGTTTCTTGGTGCACGTGCGATCCCTGGGGTTGAGTTGATCCATGACGGGCGCTACTTGCGCACCGTGCAGGTCGGAGAACATGTCGGTTGGATCATGGTAGAACCGTTTAAGCGTGCCCGCGCTGCACGTCCAATGCATGCCTTGAAACTCACGATGTCCGATAGTCTCCGACCCGTTTGCGTGCATGTTTTAACGAAAGTAAAAACCGTATTTGACACGCGCGCGAACGCGCAAGAAATTGATCAGTGCTTAGGCGCGGATGAGCTGCTTGAGAAAACCGTTCGAGACCACGCCGGTATGCGCTTGCCCGGGGCTTTCAGTGGATTTGAATTGCTGTTGCGGGCAATTTTGGGACAGCAAGTCAGCGTGAAAGGCGCGACGACACTTGCGGGGCGTATGGCGCAGACTTTCGGTGAGCCGATAACAACGCCATGGCCTGAATTGTCGCGTTTAAGTCCAGATCCCGAAAAAATCGCGCGTGCCGGGGTCGATCGCATCGCGCCGATCGGTATGCCTGGAAAACGCGCGCAGACAATTTGCTTGGTCGCCCAAGCAGTAGCGGACGACGAGTTGATCCTGGCGCCGGGTGCGGATCCGGACGTCGTTCGCGACCAATTGATTGCATTTCCTGGGATCGGAGAATGGACAGCGTCGTACGTGGCAATGCGGGCGCTGGCCTGGCCGGACGCGTTACCACTGGGAGACCTGGGTATTAAGAAGGCGCTCGGCTTAACGCGCGCGGCCGATATTTTGCGGCGCACGGAATCGTGGCGCCCGTGGCGCGCCTATGCGGCGATCTATCTTTGGCTATCATTGTCTGGCGGTTAAACGTTGAGGAGTAGCGGGTGAAATTATTTATCGACAAAGTTAAGTCGCCGATCGGCGAAATTCGCATAATCAGCGATGGCGAAAATCTGCGTGCGCTAGATTTCGAAGATTATGAGCAGCGCATGGAAAAATTGCTGCAACGTCACTACGGCTCGTATGATCTGGAGCCAATGAAAAATCCAAATGGGGTGAGCGACGTAATGGAACGTTACTTCGCCGGCGAACTAGATGCTATCGATGAAGTAACAGTAGCCGCCAACGGTACAGAATTTCAAAGCGCGGTCTGGGAGCAGTTACGTAATGTTCCGCTCGGAACGACGTGGAGCTATGGCGAATTAGCCCGACGAGTTGGCAAACCGAAAGCTTCGCGAGCGGTCGGGTTGGCCAATGGTAGTAACCCAATCGCGATTGTCGTGCCATGCCATCGAGTTATCGGTGCGAACGGCAGCCTCACCGGATACGGCGGTGGAATGGAGCGAAAGCAATGGTTACTCGTGCATGAAGGTGTAAACCTTATCTAACTGCAGCTGAGCGAGACCGTCTTCGGAGATTCGATTCTAACCACGCCGTGGTCCGTGTTTGTATACAAACTAAGCGTGATCATCTGATTTTTCGAGGACTATCGTTAGCGGGGATTTCGCGCCCGGCGAATTCGTTTACTATGGTCTTCCGCGCTTCCCAGTAGTTACTTTGCTATGAACCTACGACCTTGGCTGGTTGCCTTTTGCACGTTACTTTTAAGTTTAGTTTCGGGCGCCGCTTGTGCTGCAGATATCACCCGCGACGACATTGCGAGCTGGCTGGCACAACCGACGGTCGCCGATCCGCCCGCACCCGGAACGGTCGTCGGGCAAGCCGCGCTGCAGACACTCTACGCGTGGTTAGCGCCCGGTTATCGTGACGAATTCGATTTCCCGGACGTCGGGATCGAAATCCAGGCAACCGGGGACTACGCTGGTCACGAAGTCTACATGGCCGCAACGGAGAAATTCGCGGGACAGGCAACGATCAATTCCGATGGCGGGTTGAACAACTACACCGCTGGCCAACCATTTACTATCGAACAGATCAGCAATGCCGATCCCGCAACGGGCGGCTACATGCTCGCATGGGATCAAATTCATCGATGGCAATATTACGGTTATCAAGTCGATGAGTTAACCATGGCCTACGTCGGTGCCAGCGGGACGCAAGGGCCGCTAGACCCGGAGAAAGGCCTCGATGGAGGAGGGAATCTCGTTCGTGTTTTACATCAGGCCTATCATCGCGTGTATTTAAACAAGCTCGCGATGTTGCACGCGCAAAACTACCAGGTAGAAGTGCCGGACAGCGACACTCGGTTCTTCAAAGATTACATCGCGTTTCTCGCGCCATTTAACATTAAAGGGACGCGATTCGTCGTCGAACGCATGCTCGATCCGCATGCCGATGATCAAGTGAACACCTATCTACCGACAGAGCGGCGGGTGCGCCGATTTTCCGCGCAGGAACGCGCCGACAGTTTCATGGGATCGGATGGCACGCTCGACGATTTTGAAGGTTTTTCCGGCCGCGTGCTGGATTACACATGGCAATTTTTAGGTCAAAAAGAAATCTTATTTGTTGCGGATACGAAAGACGAGATTCAACACGTATATGGGCCATCCAGCCGCGTACCAAACGATCGCTGGCAAGTCCGCAATTGTTACATCGTAGAGCTTATTTCTGTCTGGGACGGGCATCCTTATCGAAGTCGTGTGTTGTTTGTAGATGCGCAAACTTTAGGCGTCTCACTGTCACTGGTATTCAATCACGATAACTTATTGTGGAAGACACTATTAACAAGTTATCGCGCGCCGTTGATGGAGACAGGAGAGAAACGTTCGCTAGAGACTTCAGTTCACAGCTGGCGCGCCCAAATCAATATCGATCGAGTCGCAAACAGGGCGACGATAGTGCGCGCTCAGACCGACACAAATCACCCGACTATGAGTAAGGCGAAAATCAAACGCATATTTAGCGTTTCTAGTTTGACGGCTGGGCAGTGAGGGTGAACGAATGATAGCGCGCTCGAATTCTTGCGTTAAAACGCTATTCGAGGGCACC
>CAWLAW010000446.1:0-3585 GCA_963854885.1 Gammaproteobacteria bacterium
GGAGTAAAATATTGTTGAGCGACATTCGAGGGATGATCCCATGCTGAAATTGCGACCAACTTGTGGGCACTGCAATTGCGAACTTAAACCCTCGGCGAGCTCGTCGCGCGCGATCGATCGAATAGCGGCCCGGGTCTGACTGGATCGATTGCAACGCATCAAGTCGTGATCCGCGTTCGGAAAGCTAAGCTATCGTTGCCATGGCGCGGCGTTTTTCGCGGTGCGATGGTGGCACAGGATTCGGCAACGTTGGTGACGGGAAAATTCGATAGCAATTGGTCGCTGTATTTCATTGGTTACCCGACTGCCATTGGCGTAACCCTAAATATCGCGGTCTCGATTCTTGTGACTCGCGAGGTCCTTCGTGTACTGGAGTACGGCTGGTTTATCGCCGCATCCTTTGGCATATGTTTTGCGTTGGCTCGATTGGACCGACGGGAGAAACGGTATATTTCAGAATCCATAGTCCGGGCTCTCGACGGACGACTAGTTTGTGAATAACGCAGTAATGTTAAAACGAGCACAATTGACGTACGGCGGAGATAAATTTGCAGAGGTGCAACATAGGCAGCGTATCGCTATCAAAACCGCACGCGATGTAGACTACGGCGATCTTCGACGCTGCGCCTACCAATGAATAAATCGCCACAGCGTTTCGTCATCGATGGCTACATCGTTATTGACAATTTTCTTAGCAAAGATGAAATTCACCAAATCGATGAGGAATTGCAAACACCCCCGGCTGAATTGGCTGCGGACAGGCGCCTTCTAGATCGGGAATGGTGCCGTCTAATTGCTCACGTTGTTCGTCATCGATTGCTCAAATTACGCTTACTCTCTTTATCGACTCAGCCTGTGTTGTGTACCTATTTCGCAAAAAATGAGACGACAAATTGGGGCGTCGGGTTACACCGAGATTTGCACGTGCCACTACGTGAACGCATCGACGGCTCACCCTGGACGAACTGGAGTGACAAGCAGAAGATCCCACACGCGCAGGCGCCGCGCGATTTTCTGTCTTCGATGCTCGCTGTACAGGTCAACCTGGACGACTGCGCGCCAAATGATGGCGGTTTGTGCGTCGTTCCCGGCAGCCATTTAAGCGCTGACGTAACCGCCGAACGGATCGAGTGCCTTGGAAGTGAAGGTTGTTCGGTTGTAATGAGCCCGCTCATGCTGCACGCATCGGCTAAATCGACATCGAGTCGGCCGCGACGCGTGTTGCATTTTCTCTATGGACCGAAAAGTCTACCTGGCGGTGCGCAATGGTATTACTCGCCTTGAGTGCGAATCATCGCGAATTTCGTCAATCACTCCGGTGTGCTTATCGACCGATGTTTCAGATCTTGGCGATCTGGTCATCGAATATTGACGACTTTCACGGGTAAAGATTTCAGTCCGAGCAAGCGATTATTAGGCACCCATTGGGGTTGACCAGTGAGTTCAAACTGAATTTCTGAGCGGATTAGTTCTTCAAACACAATTTTCAGTTCGAGCTGCGCTAACGCAGCGCCGAGACAGAAATGGACGCCAGCACCAAATCCGATGTGCCGATTCGGTGAACGGTCGATACGAAATTCGAACGGTTGATCAAATACTTCCTCGTCTCGGTTCGCGGACATTTCCCAGAACGTCACTTTGTCTGCCGCTCTGATCAAAGTCCCGTTGAATTCAATATCTTCTGTTGCCGTGCGGCGTTTATAAATCGACGGCGTTGTCCATCGCACAATTTCTTCGACTGCTGATTTAATTAAGGTTGGGTTTTCGTTTAAGCGTCGCCATTGCTGTGGGTTTTCTAGAAACGCGAGCATGCCGCCACTAATGGATCTCGTTGTTGTCTCCGCGCCAGCGGGGAACAACAACGAGAAAAAAGAACGCAGTTCAAAATCGGTTAATGTCGATCCGTCTGCCTCAAACTCGGCGTGAACAATAGTCGAAAGAATATCGTTTTGCGGGCGCTCGCGTTTTTCATTGATCAACGATTGTCCATAGTGACGCAGCTTGCGGAAATACTCAGCCGAAATCACGGATTCTGATTGCTCTTCGACGCCGCGATCAATCCAATCGCAAATTTCCAGTCGATCATCTTCGGGCACCCCAAGGACCATACATATCGCTTGGGTCGGTATCTCTCTGGCTATACGTTGGCAGAAATTGAATTCGTCGCCGGGCTCGAGTCCCTCAACTATTTCCAGCATCTGGGCCCGAAGCGCGGCTTCGATTTCTGCGACCGCTTTGACCGTAAACCCTTTACTGACGAGTTCACGCAGCCGCTTATGGTGAGGGTCGTCGGTTTGATTGAGCACCTTCCCGGCAGTCGCTTCATCCTTGATCGCTGTACCGCCGCCGGTGCGATGTCCAGCTTTATCAGAGGAGAAATGCGTGGGGTCCATGATGATCGCGTTAACGTCCGCGTATCGACTGATCACCCAAAAGCCTTCACCGTCGGGCGTAATTGCGCTTGGTTCGTGCCAGTAGACTGGATCGTTCTTACGTAGCCAGGTAAAGAACTCGTGCGGAAAGCCGTGAGCAAAGCTCTGGTCGTCCGATAAATCGACGCTTGGGTGATCCATTATGTTTTTGATTTACGCAATGGTGGGACTTCCACCCCAGCTGATTTCTCCAGGATTTTTACTGTAGCGAAAAAATCCTCATCACTAAGACCGGCCTCAACAGCTTCCCGATAAACTCCAAGCGCAGCTTTCGTCATGGGCATGGGTGATTGTAAATCCTCGCCTGATTCGAGTGCGACTGCGACGTCTTTCGCTGCGATCGAGAGCGAGAAAATATCGAGATCGAACTTCCGCGATAAGAAAAGCGGGGCTCTTGACATAAGCGGCCCGGCGGAACTCGCCGTCAATACTTCTAGCAAGGCGCTTGGATCCATGCCGGCCTTTGTGCCCATAACAAACCCTTCTTGAATCAGCACACTCGAGCACAAGAATATTTGGTTATTAACGAGCTTAGTCAGCGTGCCGGATCCGGCTGGACCCATGTAAAAGAGGTTCTCGCCAATACAGTCGAGTAGTGGACGCGCGGCATTGAATGCCGCCTCATCGCCACCGATCATGATCGCCAGTGCACCTTTTAGCGCGCCGTGCTTGCCGCCTGATACGGGTGCATCGAGGTACGCGATCGATTTTTTCGCTGCCGCCTCGGCGATACGCCGATTCAACGATACAGAATTCGTCGACAAATCTATAATTGTCGAGCGCGGACCCAGATGGGCAAGCAGCCCATCGTCCGCCAGTACGACACTTTCAATTTCCGGCGGCCCCGGGAGTGATAAAAATACGCTTTTACATTTTTCAGCGACGTCACGTATGCCAGTTGCGGCAAGAGCGCCGTTATCGACGAGCTGTTTCAGCGCCTCAGGATTGCGGTCGCAGACCAGCATATTGTGGCCATGTTCTAGTAATTGAGCGGCCATTGGCCCGCCTATAGTGCCGGTTCCTATGAATCCGATCGTTGCCATTCTGTTCTCCAGTGATTATCGACGCAGTATACGCAATGCCTAATCGATCGAGCGACGTTGATCACATCCCCCTTGCGTACGTTGGCGACTTTCAGGAATTATTCGGCATA
>CAWLAW010000447.1:0-3584 GCA_963854885.1 Gammaproteobacteria bacterium
TTCGCACTAAACATCACTTGATCGTGTCTAACGGCCGTTAGCCTAAGTCATTGTAAATAAATCGCAATTCTTACGATTTATACAATCTGAAGAATACCTATGCACTAGTGTACTAAACTTAAATTACCTATTCGCTAAAAATTGAGGTGGGACTATGAAGCAAGTACACCAGCTACTCGCTGATAAAGGACGCTCGGTTTGGCAGGTTAAACCGGACACATCTGTCTACGACGCGATATCGCTAATGGCGGAAAAGGAAATAGGCGCCTTGATGGTGGTCGATGAAGGCAGACCGACGGGACTGATTTCGGAACGCGATTATGCACGCAAAGTGATCCTCTCAGGGCGCTCATCAAAGCAAACACGAGTTAAGGAAATTATGAGTAGGCGGGTGGCATGTGTGGGGCCAAATCGAACGATTGAAGAGTGTATGGCCCTAATGACTGAAAAACGGGCGCGACATTTACCCGTCATCGAGCACAAAGAACTGATCGGCATCATCTCGATCGGGGATTTAGTCAAAGCAATTATTTCTGAGCAGAAGTTCATGATCGAGCAGCTCGAGCACTACATCACTAGCTAGCTAGCGGTATCGTGCCCTGGGAGATACGGTCGCATCGCGACTTTCGCTCACCGCAACGCGTTACAATATCCCGTCTAACAGCGACGAGTTTGTTGCGACCGAAAGAATAGTCGCTTTCCGCTTGTCTAACCTTCAACTGCCGCGCTAATCGCAGGTTGCGGCCTCCTGACGCGATGTCGAATGCATTCGCTCATTTCAGTGTTGCATTGGAGAACTAATTTTGAACCCAGACACGCCTGTCGACCGACGTGGCCAACGTGCGGTGTTACTAATGGTTTTGCTCAACGGCGTGTCGATGCCAATGATGCTTTCGGCGGTGAACGTTGCGCTCCCGGCAATTGCGCTCGATTTTGCCATGGACGCTGTATTGTTAAGCTGGGTGCCACTGTCATTTTTGATTGCAAGTGCTGCGCTCGTGCTGTCGTTTGGTCGCTTAGCGGATATGTACGGGCGTAAACGATTGTATCTAATCGGGACTGCCGGATTGATTGTGACGTCTGTTCTCGCGACCACTGCGACCAGCGGTTGGGAGTTGATTGGCTATCGCCTCTCGCAAGGTGTCGCAGCTGCAATGATATACGGTACCCATATCGCGATTGTTTCATCAGTTTTTCCGCCACAGGATCGCGGACGCATAATTGGAATCACCGTTGCCGTAATTTATATCGGTTTAACCGGCGGGCCGCTCGTCGGCGGATGGTTAGTCGGGTTGTTCGGGTGGCAAGCGGCGTTCTTAGTTCATGTACCAATGTGTGCGTGTTCGTTTTTAGTTGGATTGATTGTGGTTAAAGCGGAATGGCGTGCCGAGCAATCTGGACGTTTCGATATCGTTGGGTCGTTGTTGTACACAACAGCGATCGTCGCACTGATGGTTGGCATCTCCTTGCTACCGCAGCCGCGCAGTTTAATCGGTATCGTTCTCGGGTCGGCCGGATTTTGGCTTTTTTTCCATCACCAACACCGACGCACGGATCCGCTGTTTGATGTTAGTCTTTTTTACACGAACCGTGTCTTTACGATGTCTTGTTTGGCGTCAGTCATTATGTACGCGGCGACCTTCGCTAACATCGTTTTGGTCAGCTTGTACCTCCAATATTTGCGCGGCTTGACCCCGGCCTATGCTGGCTTCGTACTAATGGCGCAACCGTTTGTGATGGCGTGTGTTTCTCCTTATGCGGGCAAACTCTCGGATCGAATCGAACCGCGAGTGATCGCGTCTTTCGGAATGGGTTTCACTGCACTCGGCTTACTGCTGTTGGCAAGTATCGTCCCGGCAACACCAATCGGTCAGATTGCGGTGTACCTAGCGGTGACAGGACTCGGCTTTAGTTTATTCTCGTCGCCCAACGCGAACGCCATTATGGGCTCAGTCGGAGCCCATCAATATGGAATTGCCGCAAGTTCGGTCGCCACAATGCGGGTCATCGGGCAGGTAGGCTCAATGGGTATTGTTGCGATGGTGTTTGCCATTATTTTGGGCCCGGTTCAAATTACCCCGGCGGTGTACCCGCAACTCGAAATTGCATTCACCCTTAGTTTGGGTATCGCGGCGGTCTTGTGTTTGCCCGGTATTTACCTATCTTTAGTTCGCGGCAGGATCCGCGCGACCTAATGCCACCCAAATTGCATCGTCTCTACTGCCACAAGATGCGTGGTTTGCCCCGTTGAAACGAAATGAATGGTGATTTTTTGATCGTCCGGCCGAGATGACCGGCGAGCGTGTCGAGCATAAATTGGGTCACTTGCATCATGTCCAGACCCTTCGGGTTATCGACCGCGACCCACTGCAGGTCTTCCAATTCTTCACTGGGGTTGATATCGCCTGTTACTTCAGAGGCATTGATAGAAAAGAACCGTGCATGGAAACGCATAGGTTGTGCAGTTGGCGTTACGGCCCGTCCCAAGTAGTGCAGTTTGTCTAACGCCGGCGCAACGCCTAGGTTGCGAAAGCTCGTCCACGCGGCGTCTGAGCTCGTGCCAACATCGCCTGGCGAACCGACAATAAGACCTGTTTCTTCAAACGTCTCACGGATAGCCGCCATTGCTAATGCCTGCGCGCGGGGGTGCGATCCGCCGACCGCGAGTTTGGCAGTTACCGACCGATCAAGCTGGCCAACCGGGCGCGCGACGTGGTCGGAACGTTCAATCATCCCACCAGGAAAAACATAGACGTCCGGTTTGAAGCGCGCTTTTTTGTGGCGCCGCCCCATGAAGACTTCGGTCCCGTGTCGAGAAGTGCGATATACAATGAGGCTTGCGGCGTCTCGGGGCTTGATTGGCGCGTTCATGTCTCTAAGGGGCGAGTTAGGCACCTATAGGACCTTGCCAATAGCGTCACACACATAGTCGACGTTATGGGAATTCAATCCGGCAACATTGATCCGACTCGAATCAACCATGTAAATCGAGAATTCGTCACGCAGGCGTGCGATTTGCTCAGCGTTGATGCCGAGAAACGAAAACATGCCGCGTTGCTGGCGGATAAAGTCGAAACGATTTTCGCTAATTTGAGTGACTAACTTGCTGGCAAATTCGTCGCGCAAGCCATTAATTCGATCGCGCATTTCGGCTAGCTCGCTATGCCATAGCTCGGTTAGTTGTTGATCGTTTAATATTGTCTTTACGATTGCACCGCCGTGGTTTGGTGGCATCGAATATATGCCGCGGATGACATTTAACATCTGGCTTAAAACTTTCGCGGATTCGTCGGCCGACGACGACATGATCGCGAGGCTACCGACCCGTTCCCGATAGAGGCCGAAATTTTTAGAACAAGAACTCGCAACGATGAGCTCCGGTACCTGTGCGGCGATGCAACGTAGGCCAAACGCGTCCTCGTCCAAGCCAGTGCTTAAACCTTGATAGGCGATGTCGATAAACGGGGTAAAACCGCGCTCAGCTGCGAGCTTGGCGACCTCCGTCCATTGGTCGTTATTCAGATCGACGCCACACGGGTTATGGCAGCAACCGTGCAGCAGGACCAGGTCGCCGCGGCTGACTT
>CAWLAW010000448.1:0-3580 GCA_963854885.1 Gammaproteobacteria bacterium
CAATGCGATGGAAAATAGTCGGCGGTTGTCGTTGCTGCTAGCAATAACTTCTTTTGGAGGAAGGGAATGGACCTCGCACAACTCGCAAACCTTGGTGAATTCATCGGCGGAGAAAAGGGAGAAAAGGGAGAAAAGAAAAGGTGACGGAGGGATTATTTTTTGACCAATCAATTTCACTGGCGAGTTTTTAATCCCTCCGTCACCTTTTCCTCCTTTTCCTTTAGAGACAACTCTAAGTAAGTGGCCACCGGACCGTCACGCGACGTGGATGGGTGAGTAAATGCGAACTTACCGCGACAACGGGTATCCCTGCGCAACAGACCGGGTTTCGATAGAGCGGTGTTAACGTTGTCAGTTGTCGCGTTGATCGTTAGCGTCGAGCCATGCAAGTCCGGCCGCGTTTATGAATACGTTGTGGAGGTCGTCGGCGCGACAGAACTCAAGCTCTGTTAGCCTACGGACTCCCAGACCAAGCAGACGCTGCGACATTCCTTTGAGCGGGCCGGGCAGGGGATGATCCTGAGAAAGACAATACAAACCAAACTTCTTCACCGATGCTATCGATTTAAGAATTCTAATTTGCGGTTCGGTTAGTTCGATTTGGGCAGTTTTTTCGCTCATTAAAGAATAATACCAAGTTTCACCTAGGCTTCCGACCACTACAAAACGTGGCACCAATAATAAGAGTGTTCGCCAAGGTTCTTGTTTTCACGCTTCACGCCTCCGTGTCGATAATTTCTAACGATGCGATAGCCCGCGCCGTTCGTAGCGTAATTGGACAGCGGCAACACGGCCAAAATCAGACGCCTATTTTTGCGAATCCCTGACGGTCCGTTCTTGGCCGATTGCGACGATATTGGCGTAGGAAGCGGATGGCCGTTATGGAGCGCTTATCCGTCGCGCACGTTGCGGTGCAGCAAGCGGTGGGCGGCTCAGCGTTGGCATATCCCGAAAGAAAAGCCAAACTTGACCTACCGGAAAATTTGCGCCAAGAATCGTAGGGTTAAGCATCCGAATCCGGTACCTCGTCAGGCGTTGCGTTTGCCTGTTCCGGCACACGGGACTGTAGGTCCGCCAAATACTTGTCAACTGCCTCCACAAATTCTGGCATAAACTGGTGCGACGTGTCATTGGACCACCATTTCCGCCCCGCTGATGTGCTTATTAACTCAAAAATATGCGGCCCGACGACACTAAAAAAATCCACGGTGAAATTGTCCTTAAAACCCGGGGCAACGAGGTTTGCTGCCGCCTGCGTGTACATATTCTCCACCCACGCAAAGTATGTATTTATGTACGCAGAAAATCTGACGTAATCGGCGTCTGGGAGCGGCTCATTTTTTAATGCGCGGCTGTATATTGCGGCTAATTCCGCATCCTGCGCTAACTGTGAGAATACTTGAACGTACATGGATTGAGACTGGTACATCGATGTAGCGTTCGCATATTCGTTGGAACGTTCGACGAAACGAGAGTTTTGGCGAACTTGCACCGCGAGATAGAACAACGTCGCAACAACTGCGACAGCGCCGACAATCTCTCCGATTGCCCCAATAGCTTCCCAATTCATACTCCGCTCCGTTGCCTGACCATCATGATGCTGTTCAGTAGAGGTGCGCGTGGACTCAAAGGCCTGTTCGTGGCGCGCACTGTAACAAGGCGGCGGTTCCCGACGGGTGAGGGTCCCACCTCGGCTGATCCAGCGCTACGACTTCAGTGCCAAGCGTCCGAAAGTGGCCGGTTACGTCGGTAAAGGTCGCTGCCGCCTAGGTCTGCTTTTGAGTAACGAACCGCCGCGCAGATGAAGTCAAGGTACTCCCATTACGTATCCGAAACCGCCGATCAGGATGAATCAAAGCGAGGCCGCACGTACCTCGGTACAAAAGGCACTAAGGCTGCAGCCTCTGGATTATCACCATGTCGGTCGGCAACCCCGAACTATTCTATTCGGCAGAAATACTCATTAGATCGAATAAATATAATTGCATATTTGTTAACGCATCGTCGCGAAACATTGGCGTAATTCGTCGACAAAGACGTCGGGTTTTTCGGTGGCTGCGAAATGCCCGCCATTATCAAGGATCTTGAAATAACGTAGATCAGAGCATCGTTCCTGATACCACCGCTCCGACGCGATAAAGATATCGTGTGGAAAGATGCTAACGCCGAATGGAATGTGGATCGGCGGTTGCGGCTGCCCCAACAAGGACATGCTCTCCCAATAAAGACGGGCGGCCGAGGCGCCACTTTCAGACAGCCAATACATCATCACGTTGTCGAGCATTTCGTCACGGGTGACGGCGTCTTCGGGCGACTCATTATTGTCCGTCCAGGCCCAGAATTTTTCGATTATCCATGCTGCGAGACCCGCCGGCGAATCGACCAGGCTGTAACCAACGGTTTGCGGTCGGGTACCTTGCTCCTTTGAATAACCACCATCGACGTTCAGGTAATACTGAAGTTTCTCTATTGCTTTCTGTTCGAAATCCGTTAAATCCATCATCACCTCTTCGCTAGGCGTGACGAACGCGAAATTAACGTGCGCCCCGATGCAACGATCGGTTTGTGTCGTCGCGATGCTGTGGGTCACACTCGAACCCCAGTCGCCGCCTTGCGCGAAATATTTGTCATAACCGAGCCGCTCCATCAATACGCCCCAGGCGCGACCAATACGTTCAACGCCCCAACCTGGTTCGGTCGGTTTACCGGAAAAGCCATATCCCGGCATCGTCGGCAAGACCAAATGGAAAGCGTCACTTTCGTTGCCCCCGTATTTGGTAGGATCGGTAAGTGGACCGATGACTTTAAAAAATTCAGCGACGGAACCCGGCCAACCATGCGTCATGACAAGTGGGCGGGCGTTATCGAAGGGCGATCGGATATGAAGAAAATGAATATCCACCCCGTCGATCGTTGTTATAGATTGTGGATACGAATTAATAATTGCTTCACAGCGACGCCAATCATAGTCCTCCATCCAATAGCGGCAAACGTCTTGGACATAAGCCAGCGGCGTTCCTTGACTCCAGTCGTCAACGACTTCGGCCTCAGGCCAGCGGGTGGTGGCGAGCCGTGAATTGAGATCTCGCAGCTCCGATTCGGGAATCGAAATTTTAAACGGACGGATTTCGCTCATTGAATCTTTTCCCCAGGCACGGTCATTTCCATTAATCTAAATCCTCGGGCATCCGTTCGTCGTTGCCAGACCTTCGTTCGATTCTGCGCTGAGATTGCGAGTTATTTCCTTAAGAGTCAACTAATCAAATTCTGTAGCAACACCGAGGGGATGTATGAAGCAATGCTCCGAGCTCTTGTGATAATGCCCGGCACGTTTTCGAGATTGAGGTCAAGGAACGCTTATGGCCGAAACTACCGAAAATCTTCGCTAGCGTCGGCCTGTTTGAATGACTGCTATCTCATGAGCAAGCCGTCGTTTAGATGTAAAGGGCGACCTCGACACTAATCTGTCTCGGTTTAGGGTTCACGCAGCGCTATGGTCGTTACCGATCTAGTTTGGGGTAATTTCCTGCTTCTGCAAAAAGATTTAGATATTCAACACTTAGATAAGCAGGTACAGGTG
>CAWLAW010000449.1:0-3571 GCA_963854885.1 Gammaproteobacteria bacterium
AGTGAAGTTGATCAACCCGATAGCGATGGAAGAAGGCTTACGCTTTGCCATCCGTGAAGGTGGACGTACGGTCGGTGCCGGGGTTGTTGCGAAAATCATCGAGTAACTAATTTAACGGTCCGCAGCGCGGGTTTTTGTAACAGCCTGATTGCGGAATTTTCGAGCAAAACGAAACTAACTAAATTACAGGCCAGTAGCTCAATTGGCAGAGCGGCGGTCTCCAAAACCGCAGGTTGGGGGTTCGATTCCCTCCTGGCCTGCCATTTCAGCATGGCATTTAGATTGTCGTGGGCCTGTAATTTTTAAATGAATAGCGACGCGTAAATGAGCACGAAGCCACAAACTGAAAGTTCGCCAATGGACACGGCGAAGCTCGCACTCGCATTGACGATTTTGGTCGGTTCCGTCGTTGGTTTTTACTATTTCGCAGAGCTGTCGAAACTAATGCGGGTTGGCGGGATAATCGCGGCGGTCGGCATCGCTCTAATGATTTCACTGCAAACCGCTAAAGGGCGAGGGCTTGCGGGATTTGTTAAAGAGGCGCAAATCGAGGTTCGAAAAGTCGTCTGGCCGACCCGTCAGGAAACTGTGCAAACGACATTAGTCGTGATCGTCGTGGTCATCATTATCGCAATATTCTTGTGGCTTTTAGATATGGGGCTCGGCGCAATCGTCAGCACCGCAATGGGACAAAAGGGGTAATCGAGATTCATGGAATGGTACGTAGTGCATGCCTATTCAGGTTTCGAAAATAACGTTAAACGGTCGCTTGAAGATCGTATAACGAGGAACGATATGGCCGCAGAATTTGGTCAGATCTTAGTGCCGACTGAAGAAGTGGTCGAAATGCGCGATGGGCAGAAACGCAAGAGCGATCGAAAGTTTTTCCCCGGTTACGTCCTCGTGGAAATGGAAATGGGTGATGATTCTTGGCATTTGGTCAAAGACTGCCCAAAAGTAATGGGATTTATCGGTGGTACGAGTGACCGCCCGACACCAATTACCGAACGTGAGGCACAAACCATACTAAATCGAATTCAGGAAGGAACGGAAAAACCGCGACCAAAAGTACTGTTCGAAGTCGGCGAATTGGTGCGCGTAAACGACGGACCGTTTACGGATTTCAACGGCGTCGTAGAAGACGTCAATTACGAGAAAAGCCGGCTGCGCGTGGCGGTCTCGATTTTTGGCCGATCGACCCCGGTTGAATTGGAATTCGGACAAGTATCTAAAGATTAGTTCAGCGCAGGCACATCGCCTGTGGTCAATACATAGCGACGGGGAGCCGCGAGGCGCTTGAACCCGAGGAGTAAAGATTGTGGCAAAGAAAATCGACGCCTATATTAAGCTGCAAGTAGCAGCCGGTCAGGCAAATCCGAGTCCCCCTGTTGGACCGGCCTTAGGCCAACATGGTGTAAACATCATGGAGTTTTGCAAAGCATTTAATGCAAAAACGCAAAGCTTGGAAGCCGGTCTCCCAACCCCGGTCGTGATTACCGTCTTTGCTGACAAGAGCTTCACGTTTATCACAAAAACGCCGCCTGCGGCCGTACTGCTGCGCAAGGCGGCTGGAGTCGCGAAGGGTAGTGGTACGCCGAATACTGAAAAAGTAGGCTCAGTGAATCGTGCACAGTTAGAAGAGATTGCAAAAACCAAGGACCCTGATTTAACCGCCGCAGACATTGATGCAGCAGTTCGAACGATTGCCGGAACTGCGCGCAGCATGGGCCTGGACGTGGAAGGAGTATAACGATGGCGAAACCCAGCAAAAGAACGCGCGCGATTGAAGAAAAAATTGGCGATGGGCGTGTGCCACGCCCGCTTGATGATGCACTCCAAGCGCTTAAAGATGTTACGACGACAAAATTTGACGAAACAATTGACGTTGCAGTAAACCTCGGCGTTGACCCGCGTAAATCCGAACAAGCGGTTCGAGGTGCAACGGTTTTACCTAACGGCACAGGCAAGCAAGTGCGGGTTGCGTTGTTTGCCGACGGTGACGATGCCGAAGCAGGACGCACGGCGGGCGCCGATATCGTTGGAATGGACGACCTTGCTGCCGAAGTGAAGCAAGGCAATATGGACTTCGACGTAGTGATCGCAACGCCGTCATCGATGCGTATTGTTGGCCAACTCGGCCAGATCTTGGGCCCTCGTGGTCTCATGCCAAATCCAAAAGTCGGTACCGTCACCAAAGACGTCGCTGTAGCGGTAAAAAACGCTAAAGCCGGACAGGTGCGATACCGCACTGATAAGGCAGGGATCATTCACTGCTCGATTGGCAAAGCATCTTTCGACGTCGCGGCGTTGCGTGAAAATCTTGAAGCGATTTTGGTCGACCTTAACAAGGCCAAGCCGAGTGCAGCTAAAGGCGTGTTTCTGCGCAGCATAACCGTGTCGTCAACGATGGGACCTGGGGTCGCTGTCGATAGTGCGTCAGTCGGATAAATTAGAACGATCAATGTTGATGAGATTTTCGAAGCTAAACGGGGAATCGGTTTAGTAGAATCGGAACTTTGGGCTATCGAGTTCGCTCGGTAGAGGTCAGAGACCGTAGGTCTGGCTAGTGCTAGTTGGAATAATGCTTAACGCGTGTCGAACGTGATTGCGCAAATTTCTAACCGACTTTAGCGAGTTAAGTGCAATTTGTGGCCTACGTAGGCGGTGCTCCCATTCAGGTAACTCCCTGGTTCGGGCATCGAAGGACAAATAGAGAATCCGAACTGCGGATTTCTTTTATTCGTCCTAAATCGATGGTGGCAGAAAATTCTGCCTAAATTAGGTGTGGTGCCCCGGAGATTTTGGGGCTCCCAACCAGGAGAAGTTAAGTGAGTCTGACTTTAGAGCAAAAAAAACGTGTTGTTGCCGAAGTCAATGAAGTAGCAGCTAGCGCGCAGGCGGTAATCGCCGCTGAATATTTAGGGTTGTCGGTTGCAAATATGACTGATCTAAGGGTTCGAGCGCGCGCTCAAGGTGTTCAAGTTCGCGTGGTCAAGAATAGTTTGGCAAAGCGAGCGATTGAAGGGACGGAATTCGAATGTTTAACCAATTCGCTGACTGGACCCGTGCTATTAGTTTTTTCATCCGACGATCCGGGCGCTGGCGCACGTATCGTTCAGGAGTTTAGTAAGACTAACGAACGCCTTGTTACTACTGCAATTGCCTTCGCCGGGGAACTTCGCCCGGCTGAAGATCTCAAATTGTTGGCAGCGATGCCAACGTTGGATGAGGCGCGTTCTCAGGTGTTGGCCGTCTTAACGGCGCCCGCGACGCAGCTCGTCCGCACATTGGCCGAACCGGCGGGACAATTCGTCCGCGTTGTTGCGGCTTACCGAGATCAGCAACAAGCCGCTTAATCATTGCATAACGATATACGACGACTGTTTAGGAGAAACCTGAAATGGCAGTTTCGAAAGAAGATTTAGTTGAAGCGCTCAGTAACATGAGCATACTGGAAGTCACCGATCTGGTGTCTGAATTGGAAGAAAAATGGGGCGTGTCCGCGGCTGCCGCTGTAGCAGCACCCGTTGCCGACGCTGCGGGTGACGCGGCGGCTGAGGAAGTCAAGGAT
>CAWLAW010000450.1:0-3562 GCA_963854885.1 Gammaproteobacteria bacterium
GATTGTTGGCTTAAGATCTTGTCGAGATTTGTCCGAGCAGCGGAAAGTTGAATCCGCTATCAAGTGATTCTTCTAAATACGATTTCGCGGCGCTATGGCATTGGCCGCAGCACGTGGCGACCGCTAGTTCTTCCTGCAGGCACGACATCGAGCACGCACCGTCGCGTACTGCGCGCTTAATGTCCTTTTCAGTCACGTTGTTACAGATGCAAACGTACATTAATGCCTCTTTAAACTACGTCAATTAATACTAACGAGAATCGTAGTCTAAATGAGAACTATTTACAACAACATTTATCTTATCTTGCGCGACGCAACGTCATCCGAGCTAAAGCTTTGATTGTAAGTAGTTTTCCAAGCCAACTTTGCCAATCAATTCGAGTTGCGTCTCTAGCCAATCAACATGCTCTTCCTCGCCTTCCAGTATTTCTTCGAATAATTCCCGCGTTATAAAATCGCTGACGGTCTCGCAATAGGAAATTGCACGGCGCAATACGGGAATCGCATCCAATTCCACTGCAAGATCCGCCTTAAAAATTTCCTCAGTGTTCTCGCCAATGCGCAGTTGTCCGAGCGCCTGCAAATTAGGCAAGCCCTCAAGGAAAAGCATCCGTTCGATTAATTTGTCTGCGTGCTTCATTTCGTCGACCGACTCGGCAAATTCGATTTCGTCAAGTTTCGTCAACCCCCAGTTCTTGAACATCCGAGCATGCAAAAAATATTGATTGATCGCGGTCAATTCATTCTTGAGCACTTCGTTGAGTAGCTCGATTACCTTCGGATCGCCTTGCATTGGGGTCCCTCGTTGTCGCTAGTTGTACATAAATAGGCTTTGTAAGTGCCAGTTTAGCAGGTCCCAGTTCTCGATCGGCAATCCGGATACGCGACGCGCAGACTCAGACACCGTGCCCTGTTCATTGCCCAGGACCTGCGCGGGCGGTCTGGTCGACGAAAATGACATCGGCAAGGACGGGGAATTTAGCTGTACTGTTTCAACGTTCGGCGCGCGATTACCATGCGATGCACTTCTGTCGGCCCCTCATAAATTCTCATTAAGCGCAGACGTTGCGCCATGATCGCGAACGGCAGCTCTCGAGTCATCCCCATTGCGCCGAAACTTTGCATGGCATTGTCGATAACTTCACTCGCCATTTCGGTCGCGAAAACTTTGATCATGGAGGCTTGGGTGCGTACATCGTTGCCGCGGTCTTGTTGCTCGGCTGCATCCATTACCATGAGTCGGGTGGCGTGGATTTTCGTTGCAGCATCGGCGATCCACCACTGAATGGCTTGCCGGTCACTCAATTTTTCTCCAAACGTTTCGCGCTGCTGGGTATGTTCACACATCATTTTCAATGCGCGAGACGCCATGCCAACGCAGGTCGCGCCTATTTCAAGGCGTCGCACGGTTAGACGCTTTTGCATCGGGGCAAAACCTTGACCCACCTCACCAAGAACTTGTGCGTCTTTGAGGCGTAAATTTTCCAATACTAGTTCGTACGTACGAGCGCCCGCAATCATCGGAATTTCGCGTTCGATAATAAAACCGTCCGACCCTTTATCGACAATAAATGCGGTGATGCCACCGCGTGCGCCTTTGCTGGGATCCGTTACGGCCATAAGGATCATAAAATCCGCATCAAGCACGTTCGACACCCAAATTTTTCGACCGTTTATCACCCATTCGTCGCCTTCGCGAACTGCACGAGTTTTCATGTCGGCCGGATCCGAACCCGCACCGGGTTCGGAAATCGCGATGCCGGATTTCATCTCGCCTTGCGCGTACGGCTGCATATACTTTTCTTTTTGAGCGTCGTTCGCGACTGCCATTAGCATGTGTAAATTCGGCGAATCCGGCGGAAATATAAAGGGCGTGATGGTCGCTTTAAGACGCTCGGCAATCGCCAACATTACTCTTGAGGGCAAATTCACCCCGCCAACTTCCTCCGGCGCATCTAGCGCCCACAATCCAATGTCCCGACATTTTGCGAGCAGCGGTGTTAGTTCTTGATCGGTGAGTGAAACGGGTTCGCCTGCGGCTTCGCGAGCCATTACTGCTTTCTCTAGGGGATACAGTTCGTTATCAATGAACTTCTCGACCAGGTCGATGAGCATTCGCTCTTCGTCGTCAAATTCGATAGTCATCTCCTAGGGTCCTCTTGTGTCGTGTGGCGACGAAATTGAATTTCCGCAACTATCGTCGCGCTCGACAATGTCCTATGTCATGACCAAGGATGCGCGTTTTACCACCCCAGAGTTTTGATCGGCAAACGCCTGGTCAATTTGTTCTAAGGGATAATCGACAACCAAATCATCGAGCGGTAAGCGACCGGCATTTCGGCCGAGAAATTCGATCGCACGTTGTAAGCTCGCCGCGTCATAAGATCCGACTGCTTCGATACGTTGATTTTGACCGACCAGACGCCCAGGGTCGCACTCGAAGCTCGTACCCGTAAAGAACACGCCGATTTCCAAATAGCGCCCACCCCAAGCGAGCATGCGTAAGCCTTCGTTTATCACTTCTACGGATCCAACAAGCTCGGCAACGACATCCGCACCTAGGCCACCAGTGAGCTCCTTTACTGCGCGAATACGAGATTTCGAATCCGTCACTTTACGAATATCGATAATTTCATCGGCACCCATTTGCTTTGCTAATGCCAAACGATCGTCGATACCGTCGATTGCAATAACCATTTCCGCGCCGCGTTCTTTAGCGATTGCGCAGGCATACACGCCTAATCCCCCGCAACCTTGCACGACGACGCGATCACCCATCTCTACCTCGACTCTCTCCAGTCCCATAATCACTTGTGCCATCGCACAGTTAGCACTAACGACCATCGTGTCAGTGACATTGTCCGGAACTTTAAAAACAGCTTGGCGGGGGTGAAGGTATAAGTAATCTGAGAATGAACCGCGCGTGTAGGGCCATTCGTCTAACTCTCCGCTGCGGATTTTAAAACTTTCCATACACGCTTCACTCATGCCTCGCGTGCAATTTCGGCAACGACCGCAGGGTTGAAAATATTGATACGCGATCCGGTCACCCTCAGCCAGCGGCGCGCCGTTCCAGTCCGTCGTAACGCCGTCACCCAATGCGTGCACGACGCCGGTCGCTTCATGACCCAAAATACGGCCCTTTGGAGTAACCATTTGCGCGAGTCGACCATCGCCACGCCATTGATGTAATTCCGATCCGCAGATATTTGAGCGGGTTATGCGTAAGGTCAAGCCGCCGGGCGCCGGCGCCGGGATTGGTAGCTCAACAATTTCGAACGGTTTTCCTGGTTCAAAAAATAACGCCGCGCGATTAACCTCGCTCATTGGCAATCCTCCCGACGACGTCGGTTTTTACTTATATCGTTAATAGAGTTCAAGCGCAGACCGGCGGCCGGCGATCCACCCAGGGGGCGGCGCGCTCGATTTGTGCCGCCAAACTCAACAATAAACCGTCGCCGCCCATACCGGTGATGAACTGGCAACCAATCGGAAGGTGCTCATCATTCCACCACACCGGTAATGAAACTCCGGCGCCACCGGTGACGTTGAATAGGCTGGT
>CAWLAW010000451.1:0-3560 GCA_963854885.1 Gammaproteobacteria bacterium
ACTTAAGGTGGATAACTTCGCGGCTGCCGCAACCGTCTATCGAATGATCCGCAATACCGGTGCCCGTCAAGATTACTCGATAGCCTTAAAAAAATGTACGTTTACTGGAGAACCACTTGATTCGAACACTTTCGATTGGGTCGTCGAGGCATTCGGCATCGCTCCGGCCAGTATGTATGGCACGACGGAAGTTGGCGTTATTATGGTCGATTATCCCGGCATGGTTGGGCACTCCACACGTAAAGGTGCTCTCGGGAAACCAGCACCGGGTAATCACGTTGCTATTCTTCGCGACGATGGCGCGGTTGCTGCACCAAATGAAATTGGTGAAATTGCGGTGCAGCGATCTAGCCAATGGTTTCGCGTCAAGGATTTCGGATATTACGATGATGACGGCTACTATTTCCATGCCGGTCGCGCCGATGACGTGATTATCTCCGCCGGTTGGACGATGAGCGCCGTTGAGATTGAGAATACCTTGCTTAAACACGCGGCAATCGGCGAAGCTGCGGTGATTGGTGTAGCGAATAAGTTGCGCGGGCAGGTACCGCGCGCCTATGTCGTGCTCCGAGAGGGCCACGATGCGACTTCATTAGAATTGCAGGACTACATGAAGCAACAGTTGTCCAAGCATGAATACCCGCGAGAAATAGAGTTCATAGAATCGATGCCGAAAACTCCTGCGGGAAAAGTGAATCGTAAGATCCTACGTGACCTTGCAAGCACCTCTTCGGTGCAATCCCAGTAACCGTTTCGCAATACGAAAAGCAGTAATCAATATGAGCAAAGAATTAAATCGCGAATTCGTCGGTATCACGGATGCCGCGATGGATGACCTACGTAAACGAATCGGGGTGAAAATTGGACGCACCTTGGAACCCTGGTGCTATGAGGCGACGCGCGACAACATTCGTCACTACGCTCATGGCATCGGAGATGATAATCCACTGTGGTGTGATCCAGACTATGCAGCCACCTCGCCGTACGGAGGAATCATTGCGCCGCCGTCGTTTATTTTTGCCTGTAGCCGAATTATCAGCGGATACGTCGGCGGATTGCCCGGCATACACGCGATGTGGGCGGGATCCGATTTTACCTGGATGAAACCCATTCGTCGTAATACAGAAATCTCCACAGAGGCTTACCTCAAGGATCTTGTCGAGCACGAAACACGATTCGCTGGACGTTCGGTGCAGCAGATTTACCACGTCGATTTTTTTGACGACTCAGGCGACCAACTAGCCAGTGCGGATTCTTGGTGTTTTAGAACCGATCGTGATATCGCACGTGAGACGGGTTCAAAATATGACGCATTGAAAGGCAAGCCGATTCGGGTCTACACGGACGACGAGCTTCAAGCACATAACGAGCTCTATGCTGCTGAACGGATCCGCGGGTCGACTCCGCGATTCTTCGAAGACATCGAGATCGGCGAGACACTGCCGACGACAGCGAAGGGACCAATGACCGTGACGGGTTTTATTTGTTACGCGCAAGGTTGGGGTGGGTTATACATCCGTGCGAACAAACTTGCGTGGCAAATGCAATCCCGCCACCCAGCGACCGGGATCAAGAATCGCTTCGGTATCCCTGATTGTCCTGAGCGCGTCCACTGGGAAGAAGAGTTCGCGCATAAAGTCGGCGCTCCAGGCGCCTACGATTATGGTCCTGAGCGATGTTCGTGGTTGTCGCATGCGATTACTAACTGGATTGGCGACGACGCCACCTTGGTGCATTTGTATTCCGAGATCCGGCGCCACAATCCGGCCGGCGACCTGCTAACGATCGACGGAAAAATCGTCGGTAAACGTGAAGAAGCGGGTCGCAAGCTGGTCGATTTCGAACTCAAAGCCGTCAATCAAGA
Source organism: Gammaproteobacteria bacterium (assembly GCA_963854885.1). Taxonomy (GTDB): domain Bacteria; phylum Pseudomonadota; class Gammaproteobacteria; genus UBA11873. The sequence continues at coordinate 1,865 of CAWLAW010000451.1, forward strand.
TGGTGAAATGTCCTGCCATGGGAAGGCAACGGCAGCCATGCCCTCGCGCGGATAAATTTTGTGCGCCGCAATAAGACTGCGCTAAGCAGGTCGAAAATGAAGTAAATGCTCTGAAATTGCGCGACTGGCCATAGACGTCGAGTGGGGCGTCTTCTATGCTCCATCTAGCGAAATACCCACTAAAGTCACCCACACATTGTTCAACGGATGAGTGCGTGCAGAAAACCTTGGCGATATAGGCCATTGAACAGCGGAGAATATCGATGAAAACTGGTTACTTAATGCTATTTCAAAATGGCCATGAGGGTCTCTCTGACGCCGATATGGTTAAGAAAGAAATGGAGCTTTCAGTACTGACAGAGGAATGCGGTTTCGACGCAATCTGGTCGGCGGAACACCATTTTGATTCGTACTCAATGATTCCCGACAACTTACAAGCGCTTACGTACGTGGCCGCTCGTACGTCGCGAATTAAGCTCGGGACGGGCGCTGTGATATTGCCGTGGAACGAACCGATTCGGGTCGCGGAAAAATTATCGATGCTAGATGCGTTGTGCGATGGTCGCTTGCTCTACGGAATCGGCCGTGGTCTCGCGCGTAAGGAATACGAAGCATTTGGCATCGATATGGAAGAAGCGCGTGGCCGATTCGAAGAAGCTGCGCCGATGATTTTAAATGCCTTAGAAACTGGCTTTATCGAGGGTGACGGTCCATTTTATCCGCAAAAACGCACAGAAATTCGCCCGCGCCCCAGTCGTTCATTTCAAGATCGTCTTTACGGCGTTGCGATGTCACCAGATTCGGCGCCGACGGTCGGACGTCTCGGATGCAGGATGATGTTCTTCCCGCAGTTTGAAATTGAAAAGCACGTTCCGCAGGTGGATCTGTGGCGCGATGCGTATGTGGAACATCACGGTGGTACGGCGCCACCACCGGTAGCTATTGATACGTGCTACTGCGGGGCGGATGCGGGTAAGGCCGAAGACATGTCACGTAAGTACATCGCCGGTTACTACCTTTCAGTACTTGAGCACTATGAGTTTCTAGAAGATTACCACCGCTCGACAAAAGGTTACGAAACGTACGCTGCCGCGGCTGATATCTTAAAAGCAGCCGGTAAAGAGCAATCGCTAGAAGACTATGTGACGAATCAGGCTTGTGGCACCCCGCAGCAGATTCTCGATACCCTCGAAGCGCGACGCAAAGTACTCGGCGATTTCGAGTGGAATATGATGATGAGCTACGCAGGCATGCCATTCGACGAAGTCGAAAAATCGATGCGTTTGCTGGGCAAAGAGGTCCTACCTGAAGTGCAAAGCTGGGGTATGGAGCCGACCGGACAAGTAGCGTCTGCGGGCTAAGGATTACGTCTCAGATCCGATCGGGGTACCGATCGGATCTGATTACCGCGTTCTACTCTACTTAGTCGTGGATCTCCGGAGCAGGGCAATTGCCGGTTATACAGAAGTCCTGCCAGCGAATTTTCAACGCCGCACCCATCCACTACACCACAAGTTTCAGTGATTCAAATTAACGTTTGAGTTGCTTCGGCAATCCGTCTTGTACCTAGTAACGTGGCGTGCGCTTTTCCCGAAATGCACTAACTCCCTCAGTGAAATCCGAGCTGGCTCTAACGCGGTCGCCATGCGTCTGCTCTTCGTTTTCCCGGCCCAATGTCACGGCGGCAGCGCCTGCG
>CAWLAW010000452.1:0-3556 GCA_963854885.1 Gammaproteobacteria bacterium
GTAAAGATCCGAACTGTATTTTCCCAATTCAAAGCCTGCGGGAAGCGGAAGCGGACGGGCTTATTGGAGAACTAGCGCCGGAGTTGTTTTCTTGCATGGGTGGCGTCTACTCACAACGCCGAGTGCGCGAAGAAACGATTCCAGATTTGAGAGCCAAATTTCAAGCCCAAGCTGTCGACACGGTTTTACTCGTGCCGATGTGACCTGTGTGCCATCAGACCGGGTGTCTGATAGCACGGGATTTGGAAGCACATGGCATTGCAACCGTCACCGTGGGGAGCGCGCTCGATATCATGCGCGCTGGGCGCCCGCCGCGTGGCGTGTTTGTCGATTATCCGCTCGGTCACAGCGTCGGGCGACCGTTTGATGCTGCCAATCAGCGAGCCATTATTCGCGATGCACTAGCAGCCTTTGAGTCGATCACGACCCCAGGAGAAATCAAACATCTCGATTATCGCTGGTCGAAGAGCGATAGTTGGAAAACCGAAGCAACTGATGCGAGTTCCGGCGATACGCGTGCAGCTCGCGACTTAAGCCCGCAATATCAGTCGCCGGCAGATCGAGTCGCTGCCGAGATGCGATGACGGTGCACTGCGCCGAACGCGCTTTGGTGTGATCGGCAGCGGTGTTGCTTTGCCCTGAACCGAGCAACATTCGCAAGTGTATTTCGTCAATGTACTGCAGCCCGGACGCCGAGATCGATCGGATTGGCGCAATCCAGGAAACACGTCGTTGACCCAAGCTTTGACCCTTGCCCGAACGGGCCAACGTGCCTCTCTCATAAATTAGGCGCCGATCAATCAAACCACCCGAGCAGAGTGCCATGAGTAAGACCATCGCCATCGTTCCACCGACCAAGGTCACCCCCGCTTGGTTAACCCAGGCGCTTCGTTTAAATAGCATCGATGCGACAGTGTCCGGGATTAAAATCGAGACCGTTGGTACTGGTCAGCTGGGCGAAACACGGCGGTTCATTCTTGAATACCACGGAGCAGTACCGGACAACGCGCCGGCGACGCTGGTTGGCAAGTTTCCGTCGGATTCGGAAGTCGCGCGACAAAGCGGTCGAGATCTTGGATTTTACCGCTCGGAAGTTATGTTCTATCGCGAAGCAGCACATCGTGCTGTGATAAAGACACCGAGAAAGTACGTCGCCGAAATTGACGATCAAGGGGACTTCGTGTTGTTACTCGAGGACATGGCGCCAGCCAAGCCCGGCGATCAAATTGCTGGGTGTAGTCTCGAAGACGCGCGGCTCGCATTGGCGGAGGCCGCAAAATTACATGGCGCATTCTGGAACGATACGGAGTTGATGAGCCAAGATTGGCTTTACGTACCCGAAGGTGCGCAAGGTTTTTATACCACCGAATTAATGGAAAGTTCGTGGCTGCATTTTGATAAAACTTATCGCCACCGGTTTGAACCGCAAGTGATGGACGTGTGTGAGAAATTCGTGAAATCTCACGGGGCCTGGAACGCGCCCCGTGATATGCCAAAAACTTACTCGCATTGTGATTTTCGTCCCGACAATATGCTATTTGGTGGCGAACGTGTTGCGGTGGTCGATTGGCAAACGAGTAACTTTCTTGGTAGCGGTATGGACGTCGCGTATTTCCTCGGCGGCGTTTTCGATCGTGCGACTCGCCAAGCCCACGAGGATGAGCTACTACATTTTTATCACGACGAATTAATCCGCAATGGTGTCTCAGGTTACAGCTTCGATCATTTAGTAGCCGACTACCGTCACTATAGCTTTGCCGTACTTGCAGTCATTATCTGTGCGACCGTGATCGTTAAACAAACTGAACGTGGCGACCGGATGTTCATGCAAATGATCAACGGCGGCGCCCATCAAGCGATCGATAACGACGCGCTCGACAGTCTTTCAACCTAGGAGAGAGCTATGCGTTTAGCCAAACCACATCTCGACATCGGTTTATTTACGAACAATATCAACGACCACAATGCGTTCTGGGAAAACACGGTTGGGTTGCGGCTTGATCACGAATTGATGCTCGAAAAAGGCTGGGTACAACATCGTTACGACGCGCATGATTCGGTTATAAAGGTCAATCATATTACTGCGCCGTTGGCGCCACAGCCGCGCTCGGGTTACGTTGGATTAACCATTGCCCAGGCCGGAACAATGGGGTTCGACGGGACGCACCCAAATGGAGATCGGGTTCGCGTCGTGCTACCCGGTACCGATGGTGTCGTCGGAATTGGGATCACGGTTAGCACGCCGGATCCGGATCGGCTGATGAAGTTCTATCTAGAAGCTTTGGAGTTCGAACACCTTGGGCCATCCACTGTCCTGTGCGGAGACACCGTGCTATTTGTTGAAGAAGGTCCGGGCGGCGCGATTACCGACAGCTTCAAGGGGCCTGCTTTCAGATATCTTACGGTACAAATTTTTGATGCCGATGAAGCTTGCGCTCAAGTCGTGGCCCGCGGTGGCCGACTCGCACAAGCTTGCGTCACACTCGGCGAAGTCGCCCGCTACGGATTAGTTTGCGATCCTGACGGCAATTGGATCGAAATGTCAGCGCGCGCCTCGCTCACAGGTATCATTCCGAAACCCGATCCGTAGCCCTAGCCCTAGCCAGTCGATCGCAATACTTGCCGCGACGGGCTAACCGTGACGCCACTAAGCGCCCGCATCTCTTCAAACAACGCGTACGCCTGCGGATAAATTACCCGCGCATCGCTGGGATCGATAGCACCTTTCAAACGTGCGGTCCGACTGTCCAACAAGGTCTCCTGATCGAGCTGAGTGGTCGCAGCCAGCGAATCCGACCAGGCGGTCGACGTCGGCTCTTGCAGCTCGTTGTAACCCACTACGCATCCCCCAAACGTCCTCAGCAACGAAAGTCCTTGACGATAAATTCGATTCCATTCCTGCGCTAATTGATCCGGACCGACATGGGTTCTGCCAACTAATAGGCTCGGCAAATTTAGCTCCAATTGGCGATAGCTCAAGATAACCTTAGGCACATAGCCGAGCTTAAAACTCGGCTGAACGACTAAATCCAAATCGCTTATTTTTAAAAACCGACTATCGATCAACGCTCGCTTGAGATGCTTCTTGGCTATCGACAAACGCAGTTTCTCTTCAATTCTCGGTGACAGAAGATATTTTCGACCGAGGCTAATGTCGTATGCGCGTCGATAATGGTGCGCCGCTAGTTTAATTGCGCGACCCTCCATTTCACCGTGACGCGGGTCCCATTGCTGCGGCGCCCGAATGCCGAATTGTGCACCACCATCTGCCAAAATTGCCGAAAGCAGCGAAGAACCGCTACGTCCGACGGTAATGATGAAATAGCGCTCGCGCCCAGTGACCTGTTTATCCGGTTCTTCCATGCAATACGACCGCGATCCTGAAAACGCTACAAATGATTCGGTTGCGCGCAGTATAACGTGCGGCGAGCACGCCTTAAGGCCGTCATTCGATGACGATTGTAGCCTCAATCAATCAAAGTAAACCGATGTTTAGGGCTATAAATTAGTGGTGAATCGTCAAACGTTTCCTAAGCGGATGAAAAGCTTGAAACAA
>CAWLAW010000453.1:0-3554 GCA_963854885.1 Gammaproteobacteria bacterium
CGCGGTCTCGATCGCGGCGCCGTTTGCGTTCCGCGGTGGCGTCCGCTATCGCGTCCTCGACAATACTCTCATTCGCGCTGCCGTCTGGTTTTGCAGCGCGTTTGGTTGGTACTGGCAGCAGCATTTCTGGTCCGAAACGCGTCACTGGGATCTTTTGCTCGATGAAACTTTCGATATCCGGAAGACTCATTGCGTATTCATCACAGGCGAAGCTAATAGCGTCTCCTTGCTCACCAAGACGCGCGGTACGGCCGATGCGATGTACGTAGTCTTCAGCATCAAACGGCAAGTCATAGTTAAATACGTGGCTAACGCCGGGAATGTGCAGGCCACGAGCGGCGACGTCTGTCGCGACCAGCATACTTAGATTTCCACTGACAAATAATGCTAATAATTTTTCGCGCTTTTTTTGCGGCACGTCACCGGATAAAACGCCGACATCATAGCCCGCGCGTTCGAGGGTTCTAGCGACCCGTTCGCACACGACTTTTGTGTTAACAAACACCATGGATCGATTCGCATCCATTTTTTTGAGAATGCCGAGCAGCAGTGGCAACTTTTCTTCGGTTGCTGGAAAGTACACCGCTTGACGGACTTGAGCGTTCGTTATTGTTTCTGTTTCTACGACGAGCTTTTCTGGCTCATTCATGTGTTCGTATGCCAGCTCGAGTACGCGATGACTCAAGGTGGCCGAAAAAAGAAGATTTTGGCGTTCGGTCGGTCCGGGCATTTTGCGCAGTAAAAACCGGATATCTTTGATGAAACCTAGATCGAACATACGGTCAGCTTCGTCCATTATCATCATTTCGATGCCGTGAAACTTTACCGCTCCCTGCTTCACAAAATCGATCAGGCGACCGGGGGTGGCGATGATGATATCCACGCCTTGCTCTAGCTGCCGGCGTTGTTTGTCATAATCGACACCACCGTAAATTAAGGCGATATTCAACTCTGTTGAACCGCCGATTTGGCGCGCGTCTTTGTCGATTTGAACAGCGAGTTCTCGGGTCGGCGCGATAATAACGGCGCGTGGGTCGAGACTACCGTGGTTCGGGTGTGCGGGTTGGCTTAGTAGTCGATTGAACAGCGCAACTAGAAACGCAATTGTCTTACCGGTGCCGGTTTGCGCCTGTCCGGCGACGTCTTTTCCGTCTAATGTCAACGGCAAGGTCATCGCTTGGATTGGCGTACAGCGAACGAAGTTCGCTTCTTGAAGCCCTTGAAGCAGTAACGGGTGGAGGTCGAAATTTTCGAAACAGATATCTGTTAGTGGTTTATCGGACACGTGGGCTCCTGGCGTTAATGCAGGGTGTAACTGGCAAAATTTTCTCCATCGAATTAATCACAGTCCCCAATCGAAATGGGATCGGCGGGTTTCTCGCTAGCCGATGAGTGTGTGTCGGCGCGCGGCGTCGTCTCGATCAGGCGGGTTTAGCTCGAAACGCCGCAATTATACCGGAACGGCGCAAAAAGGGCAGCGACCGGCGGAGAAGGATGTGCTGGGTCGAACGAATTGCTACTCTCATTTAAATTATCAGAGCGGAGAATGTTGAAAATGAGACTTGAAGGAAAGGTTGCGGTAATTACTGGTGGGGCCGGGGGAATGGGTCGGGCGACTGTTTTGCGCTTTTTATCCGAGGGTGCAAGCGTCGTTGTTGCGGATTTTAATACCGAGCAAGGAGAGCAGACATTGGCGCTCGCGAAAAGTGCCGGACACGCTGAACGCGCGGTGTTTATTAAAACGGATGTGGCTAACGAACCCGACGTGAAGGCGATGTTCGAGTGCGCGGCGGATAATTTTGATGGTCTCGACATTATCTTCAACAATGCTGGCGTGGGCGGGGTCATTGGACCCGTTTGGGATGTCGAAGAAGAAGAGTGGGACTATACGTTTGATGTGTTGGTGAAGGGGGTGTTCTTCGGTATTAAGCACGGAACGCGGGCCTTACGCGTCGGCGGGCAGGGCGGTTCGATCATAAATACGGCTTCCGTCGCCGGATTGAGCGGCGGCTGCGGACCACTCGTCTATTCCTCGGCGAAGGCGGCGGTAATTAATTTAACTAAGGGCGCATCAGTGCAACTTTCGCCAGAACGAATTCGCGTGAATGCCATTTGTCCTGGGTTTATTTTGACCGGTCTGACGCAATCCCCGAAACTTACGGAGGAGCAAGCGGGTACGCATTTAGACGGGATGCAGCCGTGGCCCGATCATGGAACTGGCGACGATATTGCCGGCACCGCAGTGTTTCTCGCTAGCGACGATTCAAGATTCATCACCGGCGAGGCGATTACAGTCGACGGCGGGCTGACCGCAATCGGTCCGGATTTATGGAATCGTTTCGGACAGCCGTACGAGGCAACAATGACCAAGAATCGGCTGACGAGAGGAACGACGGGCGAACGAAACGTGGTGCGTGACGTTAAAGAATGACAAGCAAAAGGACGCAAGCGCGCACTTTTTACGGTATGCGTCGTATTATTCTCGGTCCGGTAATTTTAAACGGCGGCTAGTGCCAATTGTGGCACCTAGTTTGTTTGATGGAGCTGCCAGGAGCGCCCTAGTCCGTTAGATGATTCTGCAAGGACCGACGTTTCCTTCGCATTGAACGCCACTGCATAGACTGTTGAGCCTTGCGGAACCCACCCATTTTTGCGGTTAGGCGTTCGCCAAGATTTTACGAGGTCACCGGTAGCCCCATTCCAAAGTCGAACAGAACGGCCAGGAAAACCTAGTAAAAGGTGCTTTCCATCCCGAGAAAAACGTGCCGCCGTAATTACGTGCTGTCCACGCCCTAAAGGCAGGGTTGCGAGTTTTTGCCCCGATTCTAAGTCCCAAATGTACGCACCCCCGCGCTCATCGGCGCTGAACAATCGATTGGAAGATCGCGAGAGTTTCGTCGTTGTGATCCGCGCGGCGTGCTGTAGCGCATGAATTTCGCTGCCATCAGCGGTGTTCCAGACCATTACCCGACTGTCGTCCCCTCCCGTAACCGCGACCTTACCGTCCGGGGAAGTATTTACTGAGCGTATTCTTTCGTTACGGTGCGCGACCACGTCAAGCCGTCGCCGGGATTGTCGATCAATATGTATCGCTCGTCCGTCCTTAAGGCCGAGCAGAACATGTTTGGCTTGGTCGGACAGCGCGACGCAATTGATATCATCCTCGACGCTCCAATATCCGATTGAGCGTCCCGAACTGGTTTCCCAAATGACGAACGTGCGCTCGTTCGCTGTGATGACATGCGAGTTGTCAGTCGCGAACGCAATGTGTGCAATTTGCCCTGCCAACGTTTCGTCGTGACGCCATTCGTAAAGTCGGCTATTTGTATCGAGATTCCAAAAGCTTGCGCCATCGCTAAAGCTTGAAACGACGGCATATTGCCCATCACTGGAAATTGCAGCGTCGAACAGACCACTATGTGAATGATCCCAATTTGACGTCACCACGGTTTCCATCTGACAAGCGCTAAGGACAGTAGTGATGATAACTACTAAAAATACGGAGGTAAGACGACTGATACGCCGATTCATATGCGACCAACTCCTCGGAATCG
>CAWLAW010000454.1:0-3534 GCA_963854885.1 Gammaproteobacteria bacterium
CAAGCCGAATCGACTGACGAGCACGCCAGCCAGTAATAGCTTGCTTGTCGTAGATTGGCGAGGTGTTGTATTGAGTCGTTTGGACCTTGATGGTGCCGCGTTCCTTGGTGATATCGAGAGCCCACCGAATGGCGGAATTCACGGAGTTCGATGCCGCTTGCTGGCGCTGCGATTGATGCTCCGAAAAAAGCACGGCGACTAACGTATCGTTATCGACGTCTCGTTCGGCGGTCACCGTCAAAGATACCCGATTAAAGCTCGGCTCGCTCTCGTGGCCCATAGCCTGACCCGTCATCACGAGTAGGCTAGCTATTGCCAATCCGATCGTCGTGCGCATATCGCTACTGCCTATTAGTTGAATCATTGGAACAATCCGGCGCGTCAAGTATTCTCGCTGAGTTGCGCGGCCGTGCCTTCAATAAGCCGCCAAGCTGCGGCCACGTGAGATTCGGTTGTTGCGGTCTGACCGACGCAAAATCGCAAACAATACTCATTACCAACCGATGTATGCGAGATAAATATCCGACCGCTTTTGTTCAACGTTTCAAGCAATTTTCGATTGAATTCGTCGCCCTCAACGTGACGAAAGCATACTAAATTAAGATTCACAGGCACGACAATTTCGAATCGTTCAGACAAGCTCACCCACTCCGCAAACTGCGCCGTCAACGCCACATGCTCACGAATATGGTGCTTTAAACCCTCGACCCCATAGTGACGCAGCACGAACCAAAGTTTCAGCGCGCGAAACCGTCGACCCAATGGAATTTGCCAATCCCGGTAATCTATAACTTCACCGGACTCAGAATGCTCATTGCGCAAATACTCCGGCAAAATGCTCAAGGTCTCGATCAGTTCCTGGCGATCCGCGATAAAAAAGCAGTCACAATCAAAATTGGTAAACATCCATTTGTGCGGGTTGAAACAATAACTATCCGCATTTTCGACACCCCGGTGTAAGGAATTATGCTCTTCGCACATCGCAGCACTGCCCGCCATCGCGGCGTCGACGTGAAGCCATAGGCGATGTTCTTCGCAGGTATCCGCGATCTCGGGGACCGGATCAATTGCTAATGTGGATGTTGTCCCGATCGTCGCACAAACAAAAAATGGCTGTAGCCCGGCCGAGCGATCAGCTTCAATTTGATCTCTAAGCGCCGCGGTATCCATTCGGAGCAACGAATCTGTGGCAATTTTCCGCAAATTTTTACGGCCGATGCCTGCAATCGCGCACGCTTTCTCCATTGAGGAATGTGTTTGTGTCGAACAGTAAGCGACCAAGCGCCCGTTTGAGCCGGCTTCCTTCGAGTTAAATCGGGTTGCGCGTTCACGGGCTGCTAACAACGCACACAAGGTCGCGCTGGAAGCCGAATCTTGGATCACCCCACCACCGCTACCCGACGACTTGAACTTCTCAGGAAGATGCAAAATGTCGGCAATCCAATCCAGGACGTGCGTTTCAAGTTCGGTACATGCTGGACTCGTCAGCCACAACATTCCTTGAACCCCGAGCCCCGCGCTCAGGAGTTCGCCTAAAATGGATGGACCGGAATTATTTGCGGGAAAATAGGCGAAGAAATTTGGCGATTGCCAATGCGTGATACCCGGCAAAATGTCACGCTCGAAATCCGCCATAATTTCGTCGAACGGTTCCCCGACTTGCGGCGCTGCGGGTGGAAGTTTCGAGCGAATTTCCCCGGGCGCGACTTGAGACAATACGGGATACTGCTCGACATGCAGCGCATAATCGGCAAGCCAATCGATTAACGCGTAGCCGTGCTTGCGGAATTCGTCCGCAGACATGTGATAGCCGTGATTATCTTTAACTGTCATCTGCAGATGGGCAATCGCCTAGGCTACCTTGCTGGCGTGAAGGCATTACCGGTGCGCGAGCGGGTCGTAATCGGCGACCGCGGGATCGCGAAAGGTCGAGACCAATTTCGCTGCGCCGACTCGGCTGTTAAGAAGCAAAATGTTTCAAACGTCGCGGGCGAATGGCGAACACAGCCACCCATTCGCCCACTATCCGTCAGTGCTTAAAGGTTGCTCAAGACGTTTTCCGCAGCGCTCGCTACGAGTTCCGTCGGCGCACTTTCGATGTATGCCTGTGACACGACACCGTCGTCGACGACTAAAGCGAACCTTGACCCACGCATGCCCATGCCAAATCCGCTCGCATCCAGTTCCAGACCAAGCGCTTTGCAATAGTCACAATTTCCGTCTGCTAGCATCGTCACATTGCCGTCGGCACCTGCGCTTTTGCCCCACGCATCCATTACGAATACGTCGTTTACGGACAGGCAAGCAACCGTATCGACTCCTTTGGCTTTTAACGCTGCAGCGTTCTCTACAAACCCGGGCAGATGTTTTGCTGAACACGTCGGCGTAAACGCTCCTGGCACGGCAAACAACACAACTTTTTTTCCGCCAAATAGCTCACTTGTCGTTAAGCCACCGGGCCCTTCGCCCGTCATAACTGCAAAACCGCCGTCGGGCATTTTGTCGCCTACTTTAATTGTCACTTTTAGATCTCCGTCTGTCAGATGTTGGATAGGTTCGCATGCGTCTGCGAACAATTAGATTTCGATAGTTTTAGGACCGGCATTGTGCCACTTGATACTCGCTGCGGAAACCAGCATGTGTAGCTGCGACCTGTATATGGACGATCCCTTGAAATTCCTCCACATTTAGCCAGCTCCGCAGCCGAACCACGCTTGTGTAGATTGAGCTATTCCCGATCGACGGCTCGTATAATGAACCCGAATGGCTAAACTCGACGAACTATTGATGTCCCGCGGAATCGCTCACGCCGTGAACGCTTGAGCTAAATCGGCGATTAGATCGCTTGGATCTTCCAAGCCAACCGAAAGGCGGATCAGATCCTCGCCAATTCCACTGCGTTGCCGATCCTCGGCACTCACCCGACTATGCGTCGTCGTCTCAGGGTGTGTAACAGTGCTACGAGTGTCACCGAGATTCGCGGTGATTGAGAATAGACGTAATCTATCAATGATTGACCATGCTCGATCTCGCCCGCCGTTCACGCGAAACGAAACAATACCTCCTGCTCCTTTTTGCTGTCTTGCCGCGAGCTCATACTGCGGGTGATCGGGCAAACCGGGATAAAATACATCCGAGATTTGGGATTGGTCGACCATCCAATTCGCCACCGAGGAAGCACCCACACAGTGCTGTTTCATGCGAATCGGTAACGTTTCTAAGCCTTTGAGAAATACCCACGCATTGAATGGACTCATACTCGGGCCTCCGGAACGCATAACCGGGATCAGCTTCTCCTCGATGAGCTCCGTCGCGGCAACAATCGCACCGCCAACACAGCGCCCCTGTCCATCTAGGTATTTCGTTGCAGAATGAACGACGACATCGGCGCCAAATTGAAGCGGTCTTTGTAAAACCGGCGTACAAAAACAATTATCGATAACGAGTAACGCCCCGATGCTGTGGGCCAGGTTAGCTAGCGCGTTGATATCAGCTATTTCTGTCAACGGATTGGACGGCGTTTCAGCAAACAAC
>CAWLAW010000455.1:0-3518 GCA_963854885.1 Gammaproteobacteria bacterium
TCGTATTCGTGAAATCGTCGTCCTCTTCGAGCGTGAATAGCACGGTGTTCTGCATTTGCACGGGTTGCAAAAATTCAAGTTTCAATGCAACGCTGGACGGTGGCGACATATCGGTAATCTCTATTCGTCCGCTGCCAACATCACTATTTCCGCGCCACTCGTATTTCGCCCCGACCCCACTTTGGGCGCCGCTATATTTCGTTACCATATCCGGATCCTTCTCGGCCCAGGATGACCACGCCTCCCATTGCTTGAGGTCGTTAATCAAGCGAAATACAGCACTGGGCGAGCCTTTGATCTTGATCGCACGCTCTATTTCTAAGCTATCAGGTTGCAAAGACACCATGATGAGCACGGCTGCAACGACGATTGCGATGATAATGGCGCTAATCTTAAGCATGCGGGTCTCCACTAGTTAATGGCTTGCGGGCGGCTACCAATGGTAAATGCGATTCGAAATCGATGCATCCATTGCGTCTCCGTATGGCAGTTAGGGCTGGCAGAGCGTCGGCGAAATTGCCAGAGGGTTCGCCTATGTTATAGGCTTAATAGCGAACTGGTGTTCAACTAAGGAGCAGAAAATGGATGTAGATACGAAACTCAACGATCCGGCATTTTTTGCAAGCGGCGATTACTACGGGTTATTCGATAAACTTCGATCGGAAGACCCCGTGCATTGGACATCTAGTCCGGACGGACGTGGCTATTGGTCCGTTTTCCGTCACGCAGACATGAAACGAATTCTTAACGAGCCAGAGATATTTAGTTCCGAGCGCGGCGGTGTCATGCCCGCCGTCGATGTGGAAATGAATGAAATCGCTAAAGAGGCGATGGGGGTGGGTGAAAATGTACTTACAATTGATCCACCGCGACACGCAGACGTTCGCAAAGTGCTGTCATCGCCGTTTTTGCCAAAGGCGCTCGCGGATGGTGAACAGCGCACGAAAGAATTAATCAGCGGCATATTTGATCAACTCCCGGATCATGGTGATATCGATCTCGTCGCCGATCTTGCGGTGCGTATTCCGATGGCAGTTATCTGCGACATTCTTAACCTGCCCGAAGAGCACTGGGACGAAATGCTGGGTTGGGGGAAAATGGCAATCGGCGGGTCTGATCCCGAATATCAGCAGGGCACAGCAGCGCAAACTGTCAGCAAGGGTTACAAATTACTCTTTGATTACAGTTTAGCGATTCACGAAGAACGACGCGGTTGCCCGTTTTCTGATCCGTTAACCATGATGAGTAACGCGACTGTCGGTGACCAGCCAATGAAGCCATCGGAAGTTGCACACAACGCTGTTCAGCTAATGCTCGCGGGGTTCGAAACAACCCGCAATGCGTTTTCCGGTGGGGTCCTCGCACTCCTGCAAAACCCCAAGCAGATGGCACTGTTGCGCGAAGATCCCAAGCGTTTGCGACTCGCTGTTGAGGAGTTTGTGCGCTGGTCGGATCCAGTAATATCGTTAATGCGAACGGCGATGTGCGACGTCGAATTGGGTGGAAAAAAAATACGTGACGGTGATCGTCTAATACTGTGGTTTCCATCTGCGAATCGTGATGGCGACGTATTCGATAGGCCTTACGATTTTGACGTCACGCGCCATCCAAATTTGCATATTGGTTTTGGTGGTGGCCCACATTTCTGTCTCGGCGGACCGCTCGCAAAACTTGAAATTCGACTCGCAATGGAAGAGTTACTCGAGCGCTACGACGGTATTGAAATAACCGGTCCCGTGGAGCGGGTGCAATCGAGTTTCGTCGGTGGACTAAAACACTTACCGGTGAAACTAGTGCGGCGAAGCGCAAACCGCGTGGATATCGCCAGCTGATCGAGGAAACTCGATCAGCTGAACGGCCGTCGCTTTAGAGGACGGTCAGCTAGTCCTCGAATCCAGGCGGCAGGACATCCATGCGTAGCGGGTTGAATCGGCGCGCTTGAAATTTCCAATCCTCGCCGTCTTTAACGTAGGTGTCTTCGTAATAACCGGCGCCCAACCACTCCATATTGTTACTGCCGTTACGCAGATCAACATAACAACGTCCGCTCGCCGTTGTCGCGCTGGTTAATTCAATCACATGGTTATGAATATACGGGCGTGGTTTCATATCGAGTCCGCCTACGTAAAAATCGCGCAATGCCTTGGTCCCGGTGTTCGCCGTTTCCTTGCCATTGAAAATTGCGATAAAGCTGCCGTCTTGCGCAAATAAGTCGAGTATTCCATCGATATCGTCGCGCCAGACGCAGTCGCAGTAGCGCACGGGCAAATCGCGAATTGCTTCTCGTGCAAGGAGTCCGGCCAGTTGTTGATCGCTCATTATCGTACGCTCCTGAGATTTTCATGGGTTAGCATAGGAACAGGCCGGGCTCGGCCCGGACCGATCGAATAAAGCCGAGCGTAGAATAGTTCGCTGAGCGCACAATAGCGATAAGATAATGACCAAAATACAATGGTCATAGACCCAACTGGCAGCTGATTAATATGGACGACGCGATCAAACCCTACACTGTTTCCGTGCCCGATGATGTGCTCACCGATCTCAACAATCGACTGAGCCGCGCGCGTTGGCCAGAACCTGAAGCGGTCGACGATTGGACCCAGGGGGTGCCCATCGCTTGGCTAAAAAGCATTTGTGAATACTGGGAAAGAGAATACAAGTGGCGAGATCGCGAAGCATCGCTGAATCGTTTCGAGCATTTTACGACGATGCTTGATGGCCTCGATATTCATTTTATCCACCAACGTTCCTCGCATCCGGATGCCAAGCCGTTGCTCATTACTCACGGCTGGCCTGGCTCGATTGTTGAGTTTCACAAGGTGATTGAACCATTGTGCGAACCGACGAAGTTTGGCGGCACCGCAGCAGACGCCTTCCATGTCATTTGCCCGTCGTTGCCGGGATTCGGCTTCTCAGGTAAACCGGACGCCCCTGGTTGGTCGGTTGAACGGATCGCGAAAGCGTGGACGACGTTGATGGCGCGCCTCGGTTATTCGCGTTATTTGGCTCAAGGAGGGGATTGGGGGGCGGCGGTGACGCAATCTATCGGCTGGCAGGATCCGGCGCATTGCTTAAGCATTCACATCACCTTGGCAATGTCGACTCGACCCCAAGTCGACGATACACCAAGTGCTGAGGAGCAGCGTGCGTTAGACGGCATTAAATACTATGGAGAATGGGATTCGGGATATTCGAAGCAGCAATCGACGCGGCCACAAACAGTCGGCTATGCGCTAACAGATTCACCTATCGGCCAGGCGGCATGGATTCTAGAAAAATTTTGCGCGTGGACCGATTGCGACGGAGACCCGCTAAATATATTCACCCGAGATGAACTGTTGGATAACGTGATGCTTTATTGGGCGACACGCTCAGCAGCATCATCCGCGCGATTATATTGGGAGAGCTTCAGAAAAGTGCAGCGCGAACCGGTGACAATACCCGTCGGGGTTGCAGTCTATCCAAAAGAGATCGTACCGCCGGTGCGCAAATGGATGGAAGCAAAAGACTTTAAAAAC
>CAWLAW010000456.1:0-3517 GCA_963854885.1 Gammaproteobacteria bacterium
CGACTGCGTCCTCGACGGCATTGTTTCCGATCGCAGTAATGGGTCCAACACAGTGCACCGCGTTGTGTTCAATTCGAACAACGGTCGGATTTGCCCATGCGATAGAGGCGAGCACCAGTAATGAAATAAGGCAAAGGAATTTAATTTGATGAATTCCGACGTTTGCTTAATCTTCCAGGGGCGACACAATGCACTTTTTTCAATCGACCACATGGACCAAAGGAGCGCAATGTGATTATCACCAACATTGAAGTAATACCTGACAAAACAATAGTCAAGCATCTTGGAATGGTGCAAGGCAATACGGTGCGGGCGAAACACGTCGGACGAGATTTTCTCGCGGGATTAAAGAATATCGTCGGTGGAGAACTAACGAGTTATACCGAGCTACTCTCAGAGGCGAGAGAGGAAGCGGTCGCTCGAATGCGTAAGCAAGCGGAGATGATTGGTGCGAATGCCGTTGTTAATGTACGGTTTTCGACGTCGTCAGTTACCGCCGGTGCGGCAGAGCTATTTGCCTACGGAACAGCCGTAGTCGTCGATTGACAGAGGAGATGTACGGTGTTCGAACTGTTAATATTTTTCTGCTTACTCGTCGTCGGATACCTTTATGGGGGCCTCGTCGAACGCCGTCATTTTGCGTCAATCCGTGAACGGGAGTCGCAATATCAAAATTTACTCACTTTTAGCACGAGACATGTGCCGCCATTCGACAGTCCGGTGACCGTCGCGTTAGTAGTCGGTAGTACAGTCGTGTCGATCGACTTTTTCAAGCGCACCGCCGCTGGGTTGAGAATGTTAGTCGGCGGCCGGGTTAGTGCTTATGAATCGCTCCTCGAACGTGCCCGGCGCGAAGCAATTTTACGCATGAAGGAGGAAGCGGTTCGCGTTGGGGCGACGCAAATTTTTAACGTTAAATTAGAAACCGCTTCGATTACAAAGGGGGCGGGACGACAGGTGGGTTGTGTCGAAGTGTTCGCTTACGGAACTGGAATTATTGTAAGTCGCTAAGTGAAATACGAAAACCCAAAAATTCCAGAAGGTATCAACGTAAGTACAGAGCATCCGCTCATTGACTTCCTGATGCTCGCCGTCGGCGTCGCGCTGAGCGTGTGCGCAATTGTCGTTTTGCTCGCCTGGAGTGCGGAATATGCCGCACGCTTTGTTCCGTTTTCAGTAGAACGATCGCTCGTTGAAAAAGCGTTCCTAACGGACCGTTATGCCGCTAAGGATGAGGCGCAAGTTCGCGACATTGATATCTATTTGAAGGCGTTGACGCAGCGCCTCGTCAACGCGGCGAACCTTCCAGAGGGGATGACCGTGAGGTCGCACCTAATTGAAGACGAAACAATTAACGCGTATGCAACGCTCGGCGGTAACATCTTTATATTACGCGGCCTGTTCGAGCGCATGCCCAACGAAAACGCACTGGCAATGGTTATCGCGCACGAAATTGCCCACATAAAACATCGTGATCCGATCATTGCAATGGCGCGGGGTATAAGCGTGTCTTTCATCACTTCTACTCTCATTGGGATGACCAACAACTCGCTAGCGGGCGGCATAGTTGGCCAAGCTGGGTTGTTTACCGCATTGAGGTTCAGTCGCGAGCAGGAGACCGCCGCGGACGCTGCCGCTTTAAATGTGCTCGCGGAAGTCTACGGCCACCTTGGCGGGGCGACAGACTTATTTGAGATACTCGGCGCGGAGTCGACCTCCCGTGTGCCAGAATTCTTTAGCAGCCATCCTCGATCAGAACGGCGAATTAGCGGCGTATCAGGCCGAACAGCGATTTCTGGGAATGGCCCGCTGATCCCATTGCCTACGTTTCCGCAAGCGAATAAAGCGACTCCCTATTACCCTGTGCCGGGCAAATAGCCGTCGCTTTCGCCGTTTGCCAAGGGTGCGAGATTTTCGTGAGCTTATGTTACCCGCATTGCGCTAGACGCGTTATTATAGAGCCTACAAGCAATGATATTAGACGTTTCTGAACTAGACCCGCGGCTCAGGCAAGAGCAATCACCTTGGCGCCGAGCAAGCGTGGGACTGGCTACAAAAACGGTTTCCATTGGAAGCGGGCACCAACTCTACATTCAATTATGAATTCGCTGGTCCAGGCTATCTCATTAGCATTTCACTTAAACACTATGCATAGGAGGCTTTTGTCATGAAGGCTGTGGTCGTAAACGAAATTGATGATTTTGGTGTCACTGATGTTGAATTGGATGCACCGAAGGCAGGCGAAGTCCTTGTCAAGATGAAAGCAACCGGCGTTTGCCATTCCGATCTGTCGATCGCAAACGGCACGATTCCGGCACCGCTACCCAGCGTATTGGGCCACGAAGGAGCAGGGATCGTTGAGCAAGTTGGTGAAGGGGTTACCAACGTAATCCCCGGCGATCATGTTGCTATTTCGTTCATTCCTGCTTGCGGAAGTTGTTTTCACTGTTTACGCAAAGAGTCGTACCTATGCAGCGTCGCAAAGCAAGACGGAAACTTATTCGACGGAACGACCCGAGTTCATCAGAAAGGTAAAGATATTTTCGTGATGTCTTTCGTCGGATTAATGGCCGAATATGCCGTTGTACCCTCGGCATGTGTCATCTCAATTGACAAGGAGTTCGATTTTAAGGCAGCGGCGCTCGTCGGCTGCGGTGTGAGTACCGGCGTTGGTGCCGTGATTAAAACTGCTGACGTACCGATCGGTGCGACGGTAGCCGTGTTTGGTTGCGGCGGCGTCGGCCTCAACGTGGTCCAAGGCGCGCGGCTGGCTGGCGCGGCGAAGATAATCGCTGTGGACTTATCTGTCGAGAAGATGGAGATGGCGCGAGGATTTGGCGCAACAGATACGATTGATCCACAAGGCGACGCGGTTAAGCAGATATTTGAATTGACCGACGGCATGGGTGTCGATTACGCGTTCGAAGTCGTCGGCAGCGGCAAGCTCGTGGAGCAATGTATTAAGGCCACCCGTAAAGGCGGCAATATTGTCGTCGTTGGGGTCGGGCGCCTAGACGATAAGTTTTCGATTCGTCAGCCAATTATGGTATTCACCGCGAAAACGTTGATGGGCTCGATGTACGGAGGCGTCAATTTTAAAACTGATTTCCCAATGTATTTAGACCTATACCGACAAGGGCGGCTCGATCTCGATTCGCTCGTGAGCAAAACCTACACGCTTGATGAAGCGATGGCGGCGTTTGAAGATCTTGAGAAAGGATCGAATGCGCGTGGCGTGATCGTTCACGCGTAGAGCTCAAGTTCGAACGAGGCAAACAGTAGTGGTTGCTGCGGCGCGAGGCGCGTTTGTTGGCATCGACGGTCCGCCGCATATTTTGGTGCCAACGTGTCTCCACGCATAGCCGTCGTCATCCCGTGTTACCGCGAGCGCGCTCATATTATGGACGTGCTCGCCGGCATGCCGGCTGAAATAGACAGTATCATCTGTGTAGACGACGGATGCCCGGATAGCACCGGCAAAATGATCGAAGAAAGAAACACCGATCCTCGCGTTGCG
>CAWLAW010000457.1:0-3514 GCA_963854885.1 Gammaproteobacteria bacterium
GGAGCAGGTGCGTTCATCCTTGCCGATCGCTTGGGCTTCAACGCGGTGTATTCAATAATGGCGCTGGTCGCCGTACTAGGCCTGTTAGTAACCGTTGCGGCGCGCGAACCTGTGCTTGACGTGGCTGCACCGCAAAATCTCTATACGGCGCTGGTCGAGCCGTTTTCAGTATTCGCACGCCGTCCCGATGCGCTGGCGCTGATCGCCTTAATATTGCTGTATAAACTGGGTGATGCTGCAGTGGGTCGGCTTAGCATTACTTTTTTGGTCCGCGCATTAGAGTTTACCCTCACTGAAATCGGAGCTGTTTATAAAGGAGTTGGTATTACAGCGTCTGTCGTCGGCGGTGTTGTTGGCGGATTCGTGATGATCCGGTGGGGGTTATTTCGATCGTTACTCACATTTGCGCTTGCCCAAGCAGTGACGAATCTGGGCTTTGTATTGCTCGCGCTGGTCGGTAAGTCGACCGCAGTGATGATCTGCGTCGTAGTATTTGAGAACTTGTTCGGCGGAATGGGCACAGCGGCACTGGTCGCGCTGCTGATCGCATTATGCGACAAGCGTTACACGGCAACGCAGTTTGCATTGTTAAGCGCGATTGCTAGTCTCGGGCGAGTATTAAGCGGGCCATTCGCTGGAAATTTCGTCGCCGCGACTGGATGGACAACCTTTTTCATCGCCAGCCTCGTTATCGCGATTCCGGGAATTATTTTGATCGTGCGCCTGCGCCGCACGATCGAAAGCGTCGATCAGTCGCGCTAAATTAAATCACAACGTGGCGATATCCGTCATTCGTGGGTTTTGCGCCAACTTAAGATTCTTGGTCGCGGCAGGGAGGCTAGACGTTTGTTACACCGCTGCGCTGCAAACTACGGGTCGCGGACCAGTCGGATACCAATACTGTCATTGCCGCGATCATTGCGAAATTTCGAACGAGCCGATGATCGGAGTGCTTTAGGCCCACTTGAAAAGGCCCCGCCACGAATGACTCGACTCGAACAATCGCCGCCTTCGAAGACTGAGCCGTCATTTGGCGCACCTTCATAGTTGCCGTTGTAACAGTCGTATACCCATTCTTCGACATTTCCGGCGAGGTCGTAAATACCAAATGCATTGGCTTTGAAACGACCGACTCTCGTTGGGTGACGCGGGTCGAGATCCGTCTCGCAGGCGAAACAATGCGCGTTGTTACTGCCTAAATTACGTCCCCACCAATACGCGGTTGTCGTGCCGGCGCGGGCGGCGTATTCCCATTCAGCTTCGGTTGGGAGTCTATATCGATGACTTGTTTGCCCAGACAGCCATTTCGTATACGCCAGCGCGTCGTTCCACGACACGAAGAACACCGGATAAGAAGACGCGTCTAAGTCGCCGGTTTTCGGGAATTTCTTCCCCGTTGCTCGGGTAAATTTTCGATATTCTTCGATCGTCACTTCGCGGACACTGATTGCGAAATCCTTAATTGTGACGGCATGTTGCGGACGCTCGCTGAAATTTGCCGTGCTTTCCCTGCCGCCTATTAACATGCGCCCACCGGATACCCAAATCATCTGCGGCGTGGCACCGCCGGATTTCAACGAGTCGGTGAATGTCTCGCCAACTTCTATTTGGATCGGTTGAACGACCTCTGGAGTCGGTGTCGGTTCTAGATCGGGCTCAATATCGACAAGGGGATCGAGTTCTTGCTCGACTTCGCTGCCGTCCTCCAATGACTCATCTTGTGCGTCGCTCGAGTTTTCTATCGGCTCGTCTTCGACAACGTAATTATCAGGGCTCGATGGTGCTTGGTTCATAAACCAATAGGCGCCACCAGCACTACCGAGTAACAGAAAAACTACCAGGCCTATGATGATCCCAGTATTCGATTTCGTCGGTTCATCCTCGACCGAAATTTGTGCCGACGCCTGCCCCCCGGCAACTTGGATCGGTTCACGGGTCGCCGGTTCGCTCACAACTGGCGCTTCTTCTTTCTCACCGACGTCGATGATGATGACCGTCGTATTGTCCTGGCGAGGCATCTTCGCTTCTTCCACGCCTTGCAGAAGCGCATCAACGCACTCTTTCGGATTCAGCGAATCGTTCGAGAACGATAAAATTTTCCCCTGGCTCAAGGAGTCAAGACCATCGCTCGCGACGATCAACCGATCACCTGCTTTGAGTTCGAGGGCCGTCTCCGGGCAGTCAATCTCTGCGATGTCTTCGCCGGTCAGTGCGCTCATTAGCATGTTGCGCGAGAACCCGGCTTCCGGCTCGACAGGCGTTCCTTCGGCCGCCATGCGATCCAGAAAGCCGCCATAACTATGGTCGGCGTTCTTTTTACTTAGCTCGTTTTTTCGAATGAGATAGAGATGACTATCGCCGACGCTTACCCAGCGAATAAACTTATTTTCCATTACTGCCGCGACCAAGGTACATCCCATACCTTTCAATGCAGCCGTCTCGCGAACCGTTTCGGAAATCGAGCTGTTGGCTTGCACGACGGACTCGCGCAATACATCCGACAGGTCGCCGCTCGGAAAATTACTGGTGATGTGTTTATTGAACGTTTGCACCGCCATATTGCTGGCGACATTCCCCGCCGCATGTCCGCCCATCCCGTCGGCTACAATAACTAACGAGCCACCCTCGCTGTCCGAATCACCGAGGTGGGTGATTAGGAACGCGTCTTCCTGGTAGTCTCGAGCACCGTCGATCTGTGCGCCGGAAATGTCAAAAGTCAGCATTATGGGTTACGCATTCGGAAATAATATGTATTTTTAACAGGTAGTTATGAGTCAATTCTATCATTCTAGATTAAATTTGAAAAGCTTTTGCATTTGCACGCCTACTGGATCAAATCACCGAGCGTCATGATGCGGGTAGGGCGTTCATATTCCAAGCAAATTATTGTCTTCATTAGGGCATTTAGCGTCTAAATGAAGCGAAACTTTACGACAATTTCATTGCTCGCCGGTCCAATTGGTGCCGGTGTCGCCATACTTGTCTTGCCACCAATGCTCGACAACGCTGGCGGCGTCCCCGTACCGATAGAACTGGGCGTTCGTACAACAATTGCAATCACGGTGTGGATGGCAATTTGGTGGATAACGGAAGCAATTCCGATGCCGGTAACGGCCCTTTTACCGCTAATTTTGTTCCCGATTCTCGGCATTAACGATTTCAAGGTTTCCGCAACAGCGTATGCCCACCCACTTATATTTTTGTTTTTGGGCGGATTTTTGGTCTCGATTGCGGTGCAGAAATGGGGCTTGCATCGACGCTTTGCGGTGTCCATCTTGCGTCGCGTCGGCGATCGGCCTAGTCACTTGGTCGGCGGATTTATGTTCGTTACCGCATTGTTGAGTATGTGGTTATCGAACACCGCGACAACAGTCATGATGCTACCCATCGCACTAAGTATCGTCGCTGGCCGACCTAAAGATGACGATTTTTCGAAGTGTTTGCTCATCGGGATCGCGTACAGTGCGTCTATCGGTGGTATGGCTACTTTGATTGGTACCCCACCAAACTTATA
>CAWLAW010000458.1:0-3513 GCA_963854885.1 Gammaproteobacteria bacterium
ACTGCGTGTTACTGGAGACGTCGTTGAGCTGGTTGAAGCAGATGAATATAAAGGTCTGTGGAATTATGCCTTATGCGAAAAACTCCTCGGTAGCGAATCAAAGCACGCCTCTGCGATTTCCATCGGCCCGGCCGGCGAAATGATGCTCAAAGGCGCTTCGATTGCGTGTACCGATAGCGACAAAGCACGGCGTCCGGCGCGGCAAGCTGCCCGCGGTGGAGTCGGCGCTGTGATGGGATCGAAATGCTTGAAGTGGATCCTCGTCGACGCGGGCAAATCCGCCACTCGGAAACCCTCGGATCGTAAGGGTTTTGCCCAATACATGAAGCAATTCAGTAAGGATTATTTGTCCACCCGGCACGCCAACTTTAAATACGGCACGAGTGCGGTTGTTCCGGCTGCCAACATGTTGCATACCTTCCCGTATAAAAATCGTACGGAAGGTCGCAACCCCGAGTTTGAAAAACTCGATGGTGCGCGGATCATGGAGTCGTTCGAAACCCGTGGTGGCGAAATGCACAACTGCATGACCGGTTGTATCGTTCAATGTTCGAATATCGTCCACGACGAGAACGGCGAGTACCTCACTTCGGCGCTAGAATTTGAAACGCTGACGTTGTTGGGATCGTGTTGCGCGATTAACAACTGGGAAGATGTCGCAGACCTCGACCGGTTATGTGACGAACTTGGACTCGATACGATAGAAACTGGCGCCGCGATTGCGGTGTACATGGATTCCGGTGGTATGGAGTGGGGCGATGCGGAAGGCGCCAAGGATTTGCTGCGCAAGGAACTCGCGCAAGGCAGCGAGCTCGGCCAAACGATCGGCCACGGTGCGCTAGCAATCGGCACTGCGCGTAAGCACGATCGGATTCCTGTCGCGAAAGGTCAGGCGATGCCTGCCTGGGATCCCCGTCCGTTAAAAGCTACCGGTATCACCTACGCGAGTAGCGCGATGGGTGCGGATCATACAGCTGGGCTCGTCATTGATCCTAAAATTAACGGCAAAGAAGCAGTCGTTGCCTCGCAAGAAATTCAAGTAGTTAACGCGATTTGCGACTCGACCGGATTCTGCATGTTTCTCGGCCCCAGCATCGACGAAACGCGTCAGTTCCTCACCCCATTCTTCGGTGAAGAAATCACGCGCGAAACAATCGCAGACATTGGTTGGCAGTGCTTGCAAGATGAATGGTCGTTTAATGATCGGGCTGGATTCACCGCGGCTGACGATGACATGGCTGACTGCATGCGCACAGAAGGCATTGGGCCCGAACACGAAATGTTGTTCGATGTTTCCAGCGAACTCATCGCGATGGCGAAAGTCAGGCAACCGGCCACGGAGACGTTTTATTCGAAGTCCCCAGCCGGCTAAGAGTGACCTGATTCGAACACGCGCCGGAAACGAAAACGCCGCTTTTTAGCGGCGTTTTTTTTGCTCAATTTCGTCGGGTGCTCAACTTGTCAACGCCGATTCGCTGCGTGGATCCCCCGCAATACGGCTATGCCACATCACCCGAGCTTGGTCCATCGGCCAAGGCGTCGCTTGGTGCATCAGACAACGGTTGTCCCAAATAACAGCATCGCCGGCCCGCCATTCGTGATGGTAAGTTCGCGGACGTTGGCAGGCGAAACCAACGAGTTCCTGCAATAAATTATTCGACTCGCTTTCGGCGAGACCGACGACGTTATAGGCATGTCGACCGACGAGTAAATTCTTGCGTCCGGTTTCCGGGTGGGTTTTGACAAGCGGTCTTACCGAGATCGGGCCATCGTGGAAACCATAGCCGTTGTAGTCGTTGTTCTTGCCAAAGCCGTCGTTAGAGTCGGCCGTTCGCGTAACCACTTTATCAAGATCTCGCTGACTGTGGTAAAGCGAGTGATGCGCGCGAAGATCTTCGATGCGTTGTTTCATGTTGTCATCGAGTGCGTCGTAGGCCGCGCGCATGTCGGCAAACCCGGTCTCACCGCCGCTCGGTGGTACTACTTCGGCGGTAAACACGGCGCCCTTCGCTTGCACCGGCATGTAGGTGCTGTCGTGGTGCCAACTCATATTGCCCTTCAGAACTTTCACGATGTCGTCGGAATCATCGTCTGGTCGTAGAGAGCCATCGCTCATGACATTGCTTAAGGCCGCCATTTCGAATTCCAATTCACCAAAGCGTTTTGCTAAAGCTATTTGTTGCTCGCGATCGAGGAATTGCTCGGAGAACACGAGGAGTGCGTGTTCGAGCCACGCCTCATAGAGTTTTTTGAACGTCGGCGCATCGAGTTCGGCCAGATGAATTCCCGAAATACGCGCGCCGAATGTTGCATCTAACGGCTCGATGTTGAGCGATGTTGCAGACATAAAATCTCCTTTTCGCGAAGCAGGTTTATGCCTCGACGGTAGTCGTCTGTGTCACCTCGGTCAAGTCACCGGTATTGCCCAGCACAATGAACTTAACTGCAAAAGGGCCAAAATTCATACCATTTCCGGCACTGAAATCGCGCTTCACATTGCTTAAGTTGGCTACCGTAGTCGTCCGCCGTATGTTTAACTTTATCGGCAATCTTCTTTAGGCCCGGTTTCTTATTGTAGCTGCCGCGCTTGTAGCCGCCACGTCCTTCATGGTAAGCGAGGTATAGCTCACGGGTATTCCATTTCGAAAGGCCGAGCTGGCGATGTGTCTTGTCGTTATACCAGCCGATAAAATCTAGAGCATCTTCCATGTCGCCTCGACTTCTAAATAAGCTGCCTCGTTCTGCCTGGTACTCTTTCCAAACAGGATCTTGCGCTTGTGCGAAACCCGTCGCAGACGAGGGTCGCCCGAGGGGAATAAAAAGAAACCATTTAATCGGCGGTTTTGCGTTTTCCCGGTAGCTCGATTCGTGTCGTACAAACGCCATTTGGATTTGAATCGGCGTGCCCCAAGTTTCGCGCGATTGCTGTGCGTAGTCGTACCAAGCTGGATGCTGATCGAAAACCGCACAGATATCATGTTGTTGTTTCGGTGGCGAATGGGAGCAACTCAAGCTTAGGCCAAGCGCCAAGATGATCGCCACAGTCGGCGCTTTGCGAATTAGGTTCGTCAATTAAGCCATGCCTGTTGCACTTTAGGTCACAAGTGTACTCCATGGCTTGGACGGCCTTGCGCTAAGAGAGGCGAAATTCCGAAACATGGGTGGTTCGTGCGATGAGTCGTGCCGCGGTAAAGATTAGCTATGGGTAATTGTTCCGGACACTGCAATTCGACGGGTGTAGATTCCCGGCCACTGTGCTTCGGCAAAAGGAAATGACCATGCGAACGCGCGTAGTACATCAATTGAAAATCCAATTCAATTTACTGTTGGTCATTAGTTTTCTGTGGCTAATAGGTTTAACAGTTGTCGTCGGCGCCCCGCTTACTGTGGTCAACAGTGGCTTTGAAGACATTAGCGACGAGTCGCCGGACAACGAATTCACATTCGGTGCGCTTAACGGTTGGGCATTGTACGATCCGAATGGCGTCACAGGGATTGGCAAGGGCCCGAGTT
>CAWLAW010000459.1:0-3501 GCA_963854885.1 Gammaproteobacteria bacterium
ATAAATTCGTTAAATCTCGCGGCAACAATAACAATGCGCATATCCCGCGCATTCAGGTCGCCTTCCGTTATTGTAATTTTGTCCATACCGCTTATCACTCAACATACTCGGTCACTTCAAGATCGAAACCAGAAATGCCATACATCTGTTTGGGTGCCGACAGTACCCGCATCTTCTGAATATTCAAGTCACGTAATATTTGCGCGCCGATTCCATAGGTTCGCAAGACCGAATCGCCGTCACGCCGCGTCTGTAGGTCATCGCGATTGTTCGCGAGCCCTTTGACCGTATCCATTAGGTCGCGCGGAGATTCCTGCTCGCGCAAAATAACGATAACGCCCGCCTCTTCCTCAGCAATGCGAGCAATTGCGCTATCGAGCGGCCAGCCCAGTCCGGGGTTTCGAATGCCGAGCGCGTCGCCCAAGGTGTCTTGTATATGGACCCGCACAAGTGGGTCGCTGGCCACACTGATGTCACCCTTGGCCAGCGCGATATGTACTGTCTGATGGACGTGATCGTCATAGCAATACATCGTGAGATCGCCATGATCGGTTGTGACGGTTTGCTCGGCAATGCGTTCAACATTGCATTCCTTTTCAAGCCGATAGGCGATGAGGTCAGCGATCGTGCCAATCTTGATGTCGTGTTCACGGGAGAACCGTTCCAGATCCGGGCGACGCGCCATGCTGCCATCTTCGTTGAGAATCTCCACAATCGCCGCGGCTGGTTCTAGTCCGGCCAAGCGTGCAAGATCACAGCCCGCCTCGGTATGCCCGGCCCGCGTCAAAACACCGCCTGGCTGAGCCATGACGGGAAAGATATGTCCCGGCTGGCTTAGGTCTTCGGCTTTCGCGCCTGCAGCAACCGCGACTTGTACGGTTCGCGCCCTATCGTGCGCCGAAATGCCGGTTGTAATGCCCTCCGCCGCTTCTATTGAAATCGTAAAATTGGTCGCCTGACGATGATCAGTTTCAGCAACCATCAATGGCAAGCGTAATTGCGAACAACGTTCTCGTGACATCGTCAAACATATAAGGCCGCGTCCATAACGGGCCATGTAGTTAATGTCCTCAGGGCGCACACGCTCTGCGGCCATCAGTAAATCGCCTTCGTTCTCGCGATTTTCATCGTCAACCATAATGACCATTTTGCCCGCGGCAATATCCGCAATGATTACTTCGATATCGCTGAACGCGGTACCTGCGGCGCTCGGGTGCATTGTTGTGTTGTCAGGCATAACCATTAGCTCTCAAAATCTTGCGTAATTCCATTGCCATCGTCGGCAGTCAGCATGCGCTCCAAATACCGCGCCAGTAAATCCACTTCGATGTTCACCAAGTCTCCAACGGCATAAGTCTTCGCAGTCGTCACTTCCACAGTATGTGGAATAATGTTAACGGAGAACGTATTCGCCGCTACCGTATTAACGGTAAGACTGACGCCATCTATGCAAACTGAGCCCTTCTTAGCGATGTAGCGGCCAACTTCGATGGGGACTTCTACCTCGATTCTAACCGAGCGGGCATCACCCTCGCGAACTTTAATGCTCCCGATACAATCCACATGTCCACTGACCAAATGTCCGCCAAGGCGCTCGCCCAAAGCAAGGGCCGGCTCAAGATTGACGCGGCTGCCAGTCGACACCTGCTGCAGCGTAGTCACCGCCAGCGTTTCTGCGGAGACGTCAGCCAAAAATCCGTCGGGCACGAACGCCACCGCAGTTAAGCAAACGCCGTTGACCGAAATGCTCTCTCCAACGTCAAACTCTGCCCACGGCAGGTCCGACGACTGAATGGTCAGCCGTAGATCGTCGCCCTGGCGCGCGATCGGCCCCACTTCACCGACTGCTTTGATAATTCCCGTAAACACGTCTGTATTGATGCCTTACCGACTACGTTGATGATCCCTGCGAGCGAATATCGCCCTCTAGCCCGAACTATTAATGAATACACGTGATGATTGCGCAGAGCCTTGATTGTACCCAGGATTTTCTTTCCTCGGAAATACAGTCTGTATTCCGCTCAGTCAGAAATTCCTGGGTACAATCAAGGGCTATGCAAGGGCGCGGGCATTTCATGAATAGTCCGGGCTAGGCCACTGGCCTCGCGACTATGCGGATGTCGACGCCTATTTTTCTTATATCGAGGATTTCAAGCTCGAGCCGTTGCTGCAACGATCGCCACGCGGGTGTTGTTACCATGCCGCGCGTCTCACTGCCCATGATATGGGGTGCCTGATAAATAACAAGCTCATCAACGAGCTTCGCCTCAAGTAAACTGCCAGACAAAGTCGGGCCGGCTTCCACCAGCACATCGTTGACCTCTCGACTCGCCAGATCTGCCAGCATCAAGGAAGCATCCACTCGGCCGGCAGCACCCGTCACGACACAGATCTCCGCTCCTGCCTGTGTAATAGCTTGCTCGCCGTCGCCGGCTAGACAATAAATTAACGTGTTGCCTGGCAGTTTTAGCATTCTTGCGCTCGGAGAAATTCGCAGACGACTATCAACGACGACCCGCAATGGCTGTACGCCATCGTTTGGAATTTCGGTATCGCGAACCGTCAGTGATGGATCGTCCGCAAGCACCGTATCAATGCCCGTCAAAATTGCACATGCTGACGCACGCAATCGTTGTACATCGTGACGCGCGGGTTCACTGGTAATCCATTGACTCTCACCGCTTGCCATTGCAGTGCATCCGTCAAGGCTTGCAGCAACTTTAAGACGCACGAATGGTCGACCTCGGGTCATGCGCGAAATGAACCCTCGATTGATAGAGCAGGCTTCCGACCGCATCAAACCAACCCTTACCTCGATCCCTGCATCCTCCAATGCGGCCACGCCAGCGCCCGAAACCTTAGGGTTTGGATCCGACATCGCAATAACAACTGCAGCGATCTTTGCGTCAATCAACGCGTCGACACATGGGGGTGTCTTACCGGTGTGTGAACACGGCTCCAAGGTCACGTAGGCGGTACTGCCAGATGCCGATTTCCCCGCCTGCATCAGAGCATTTATTTCGGCATGCGCATCACCCGCCTTTAGATGCCACCCTTCTCCTACCATTCGACCGTCTTTAACCAGCACGCAACCCACACACGGATTTGGGCTCGCCGTATAACGGCCAAGCTCGGCCAGGCGCAATGCCTGCGCCATAAATCTATGCTCTGCCGTGTCGAATTCTGACATGCAACTATTTCTTACCGAGCAGCTCTGGCAACAACGACATCTGTTCCCGCGCAACACTCGCATCTGAGTTTTCCTGGAGGCGTATGATCTCGTCCTGAAATTCCGTTACATCTTGAAAACTGCGATATACCGATGCGAAGCGCACATAGGCGATCTCATCGAGATCACGCAGCTCTTCCATGACCATTTCGCCGATGAGTCGCGAAGGCACTTCTCGTTCGCCCATCGTCCGTAGCTTGTGAATTAAGCGACCTATTGCCTGTTCAAAATCGTCGGCAGAAACCGGTCGTTTCTCAAGCGACCTGACCATA
>CAWLAW010000460.1:0-3488 GCA_963854885.1 Gammaproteobacteria bacterium
GTCGGAATTACCTGCTTCGGCTTTTGGTCTTTCTGGTTTAATTTCCGCGCCGGCTTTCGGGACTCGAACAACTCTGGGTTGTCCATTTAACTCAAAGAAGAGTTTAACCTCACCGTCCTCTGGCGCCTCGGTCCGGCCTTGGAGTCCAATCAACAAACCCTTGCCCGAGCCGAGATTAATCGAGATCTCCTCCCCTTCCGTAATCCCATAGAAAAAAGCGTTAGTCGGCAAGCGCGAGACGTCACCGTAGTGGCTCCGGTGCGCCGCGTAATCGCCGAATACCTTCGGGTACATCAGGCTCGAAGCCAAATCGTTGTCGCTGACTGTTCTTCCGACAGCTTTTTCAACTTGGGCTCGAGTTGCTTCAAGGTCGGTCGGTGGGATACTCGCACCTGGTCGACCAACCAGCGGTTGCGCACCCGCCAACACCTTCTTTTGCAGTTCGAGTGGAAAACCGTCGGGCGGGAAGCCAAGTTCACCTTTAAATAGCGAAACTACTGACTCAGGAAACGCGATCTCACGATCACCGTCGAGCACATCGTGCGCACTAAGATCACTGACCACCATGAACAGGGCCATGTCGCCCACAACCTTAGAGGTCGGGGTAACTTTAATAATATCCCCAAACATCAGATTTACCTCGGCATAAGCGCGCGCAACTTCGGGCCATCGCGCATCTAATCCGATAGCGCGCGCTTGCTCGCGTAGGTTCGTGTATTGTCCGCCCGGCATTTCGTGCCGGTAGACATCAGAGGTGCCGGAACGCAAGTCAGCTTCGAACGGCGCGTAGAGGCGTCTGACGCCTTCCCAATAGTGAGAAGCTGCCTGCATGTGATCAAGCGGAACAGCAGGATCCCGTTCGCTACCGGCGAGCGCCGCCGCGATCGCACCGAGATTAGGCTGCGAAGTGAGCCCGGACATACTGTCGAATGCGCCATCGACGGCGTCGCAACCGGCAGCGATCGCCGCAAGTACGCCAGCTGCGCCGATGCCGCTCGTGTCGTGCGTGTGGAAGTGAATGGGTAATCCGATTTCTTGTTTTAGCGCGGCAACCAAAGCGTATGCGGCACGTGGACGGCAGACACCGGCCATGTCCTTGATTGCAATAATATGGACGCCGGCCTGCTCGAGAGATTTAGCAATCTCGAGGTAATAACTTAAATTGTACTTCGCGCGCTCACCATCAAACATGTCGCCTGTGTAACAAATCGCCCCTTCGCAGAGACTCCCTGATTCGCACACTGCATCGATCGCAACGCGCATATTCTCTACGCTATTGAGAGCATCGAATACTCGAAACAAATCGATGCCGGCTGCAGCGGCTTGGCGTACAAAGTACGTCACGACATTATCCGGATAGTTCGTGTAGCCAACCGCGTTGGATGCCCGCAATAGCATCTGCAGTAAAATATTCGGCACGGCTTCGCGCAACCGCTCGAGGCGCTCCCAGGGATCCTCTTTGAGAAACCGTAAGGCGACGTCAAAGGTCGCGCCGCCCCAGCATTCTAGCGAAAATAATTGCGGCATCATGCGTGAATAATAAGGTGCGATTTCGACTAAATCTTGCGTTCGCATACGTGTTGAAAACAAGGACTGATGCGCATCTCTCATCGTCGTATCGGTTAACAAGACCTGCGGCTGATCCTGCATCCAGCGGCCAAAGCGTTCGGCACCGAGCGCTTTGAATTCATCTCGTGAACCGTGTTTTATGTTCGTATTCCGATCACAGTTCGGCACGATCACTTGGGGTAAAGGCGCACTCGGTAGCAAACGTCCTTCCATTTCCGGATTGCCGTTAACGATCACGTCGCCGAGAAACCGCAACATGCGCGTAGCACGGTCGCGACGTTTGCTGAATTTAAACAACTCTGGAGTTGAATCGATAAATCGGGTGGTGTTCTGCCCCGACTGAAATTCCGGATGATTGATGATGTTTTCCAAGAATTGCAGGTTGCTCGCCAAGCCCCGGATGCGGAACTCACGCAACGATCGGTCCATGCGCTTTATCGCCTCGGCGCTGGTGGGCGCCCAAGTGGTGACCTTAACGAGTAGCGAATCGTAGTATGGCGTGATGACTGCGCCAGAGTAGGCCGTGCCGCCGTCAAGACGTACGCCAAAACCTGACGCGCTACGATATGCGGTGAGGCGACCGTAATCCGGGGTGAAATTATTTTCCGGGTCCTCCGTCGTAACCCGGCACTGCAGCGCGTGGCCCTTGAGTACAATGTCTTGTTGTTGCGGTACGCCGCTATCCAAATTGCCGATGCGTGCGCCTTCGGTGATGCGGATCTGCGCTTTAACAATGTCAATACCGGTGACTTCTTCGGTAACAGTGTGCTCAACCTGAATGCGCGGATTAACCTCAATGAAATAGTATTCTCCGCTATCGACGTCGAGCAAAAATTCGACGGTACCAGCATGTGTGTATTCGACCGCTTTAGCCAATTTCAGCGCAGATTCATACAGCGCCACGCGTGTTTGTTCATCTAGATAAGGGGCCGGAGCCCGCTCAACAACTTTTTGATTGCGTCGTTGAACCGAGCAATCACGTTCGAACAAATGCACCAATGCGCCATGCATGTCGCCTAATATTTGCACCTCGACGTGACGTGCGTGACGCACGAGCTTTTCAAGGTAGACTTCGTCGTTACCAAACGCGGCAAGCGCCTCGCGGCGCGCAACGTCAAAATTCGCATCGAGGTCCGCCTCCATTTCGATGACCCGCATACCGCGCCCGCCACCACCCCAGCTCGCCTTTAGCATCAGTGGATAGCCGACCTGTGCAGCGAGTCGCTTAACTGCATCCAAATCGCGCGGTAATGGACCCGTCGCAGGCATAACCGGCACACCCGCTTGTTTCGCGACCTCCCGTGCGGCGATCTTATTACCGAGCGTACGCATAACTTGTGGCTGCGGACCGATAAATAATATTCCCTGCGCAGCACAGGCCTCCGCAAAATCCGGATTTTCCGATAGAAACCCATAGCCGGGGTGAATCGCATCAACACCAGCTTGACGCGCGATAGCAATGATACCGTCGACATCGAGATACGCGGCCACCGGTTGCTTGCCGTCACCGACAAGGTAGCTCTCATCGGATTTAAAGCGATGTAGTGCGAAGCGATCTTCGTTCGCGTATATGGCGACCGTGCGAATGCCAAGTTCCGTGGCTGCGCGCATTACGCGTATCGCGATCTCGGAACGATTGGCAACTAGGAGTTTTCGTATACGCATCGGCACGAGCCTTTTCATGAAATCCTCGGGTGCACGGTAATTCGTTTGCTAGCGGAAATATGCCGCGCAGAGAATTAACGATCGCACGGAAGATACAACAGCGAAAACGCGCGCACCGCTCACCTACACGCGCCTCACGTGCAAGCGAAACGTGTTTTCAATGTGCGAGACGTAATCTCCACGTCCGTCACAATAATATTAATGATTCCACCACGCCAAGTCGGTGAACGCGCGAAGATCAATTTCATGAGTCA
>CAWLAW010000461.1:0-3472 GCA_963854885.1 Gammaproteobacteria bacterium
AACATCGCAGCAGGGTAGATTTTCCGCACCCGCTTGGCCCAATGAAGGCCGTTACCATTTTCTCCGGAATGTGCATATTCACGCTGTTGAGCGCTTGCTTGTCGCCGTAGTGAAGATTCAAATCCGAGACGGTCAGGGATATTGGACGACTGTCGTCCTCGACGCGCGGCGCCGTGCCTTCCTTTTTAGCAACTTCGGTCACGAGTGACCGGGTGTTTAGGACTTCGCTCATTATTTCCAGCCTTGAAACAAAACTTCCGTACTGACGCTCACCTAAACGTCCCCTGTATTGTACGACTCTCTCAATCGATTACGAATGCGAATTGCCGCGATGTTTAGCGTGACAATCAACACGACGAGCAGTAGCGCAGTCGCGTATACAAGTGGACGAGCGGCTTCGACATTCGGGCTTTGGAACCCCACGTCGTAGATATGAAATCCGAGGTGCATGAACTTTCGGTCGACGTGAAGAAATGGAAAGTTTCCGTCTAATGGAAGCGATGGCGCTAGTTTTACGACCCCAACCATCATCAGCGGGGCGACTTCCCCCGCAGCGCGCGCGATAGACAAGATCAAGCCTGTCATCATTGCCGGAGTTGCCATCGGCAACACGGTGCGCCAAAGGGTTTCCGCTTTGGTTGCGCCTAGCGCGAGTGATCCTTCGCGAATCGCCCGAGGGATCCGGGTAAGTCCCTCTTCTGTTGAAACGATAACAACCGGCACAGTTAATATCGCCAGCGTAAGTGCCGACCATAAAATTCCCGGGGTGCCGAATGTTGGCGCGGGAAGACTTTCAGGGAAAAACAATTGATCGATATTACCGCCCAAGAAATAGACGAAAAAGCCGAGCCCAAATACGCCGTAAACGATTGACGGTACCCCGGCGAGATTATTCACAGCGATTCGAATAATTCGTGTCAATAAACCCTGGTGTGCGTATTCACGTAGGTAGATAGCCGCAACCACCCCAAAAGGGGTGACAAATACGGACATTAATATCACTAACAATACGGTGCCGAATATAGCAGGAAAAACACCGCCCTCTGTATTCGCTTCGCGTGGTTCTTCGGCGATGAATTCCCATACCTTAATCAAATAATGAACAATTTTATGCAGCACATTCATTTCATTTGGACGGAACGCGCGAACGATTTTTGCAACCGGTAGCTCGACTTGCGCGCCCGCAATTGTCTCAGCAAGCACCGAATAGCGAGAAATTTCTTGATAAAGTTTCGCTAGTGACTCGCTGAGCTTTTCATATTGTTCCTGAAGCGCTACGCGCTCTCGCTTAATTTCAGCATAAGGAGCTCGCGCCTCAAGACCGTCGAGTTCTAAGCGACGCTCGCGTAACCGTAGGCGCTCCATCGCGTAATTAATTTTTCCGATGTCGTCTTTATCTATGCGCTCAATTTGGTGCCTCAAGACGTTTTTCTGCGCGACGCTTTTTTGCAGCACGCTCCATGCTTCGTCTCCAGATGCGACAATGTCATCATCAAATTTTACAGCCCTTATAAAGCCATAAAAATTGCCCCATTCATTACGCTCCGCGACAAAACTGTTGTTGGGGAATTCACGCGCCTCGATGTCTGTTTCGTTAAGCCATACGAAATCTGCACCGGATATATCTCGGTTGCCTACCTTGATTAAATAGCGGGTCACAAATTCAACCCCAGGAGGGACCTCAGCACCGGCACCTCGAACTCGAGCGGCGCTAACCACTTCCTGTTCGACAATATTGCCGAGCAAAGTCGTTATAGAGTTGTCTTGCTCACGAATTTGAATTGATTCCACCGCTGCTGGCCAGAAATGTCCGAGACCGCGAACAGCGATTAGCAACAACAAGCCGAAAACCATCACTAAATTGAGACTCACCATGCCCGCGCTCAACCAAACCCAAGGGCTACCGCTACCGATCCACTGTTTAATTGATTCTGGTGTCTTCATTTGATGCTACAAATTGCTGTACTTGACGCGAAGCCGCTGACGTACGATTTCGGCCACCGTGTTGACAATAAAAGTGACCAAAAACAGCACGAGCGCGGCCAAGAATAGGACACGGAAATGGGTACTGTTAACTTCGGATTCAGGCATCTCGACCGCAATGTTTGCCGACAATGCGCGAAACCCTTGGAATATATTGACGTCCATTATCGGGGTGTTGCCGGTTGCCATTAGCACGATCATTGTTTCACCAACGGCGCGGCCGAGCCCAATCATAACCGCGGAAAATATGCCGGGGCTTGCTGTCAAAATAACGACCCCAATAACCGTTTGCCAGGGCGTCGCCCCGAGCGCTAATGATCCAGAAGTCAAATGCCTCGGAACACCGAAAATTGCGTCTTCGCTGATCGAGAATATCGTCGGGATTACCGCAAACCCTATCGCCATGCCGACGACTAAGGAATTGCGCTGATCGTAACTAATACCTAATTCTTGGGATAACCATTGTGGCAAGCTGCCATCG
Organism: Gammaproteobacteria bacterium; assembly: GCA_963854885.1. Lineage (GTDB taxonomy): Bacteria > Pseudomonadota > Gammaproteobacteria > UBA11873. The sequence continues at coordinate 2,465 of CAWLAW010000461.1, forward strand.
AAAAAAGCTATTTCAATCGGTTGGCTTAAGGCCAGTGCAGCCCAGACGCCAAAACACACGACCGGCAACAACAACGCCGCTTCCCATCCCTCGCGGCAGTATTTACGCAGGCTAGCGGGTAGGTTTTCCGCCACGGCTGACGCTAATAGGAATGATGTGGGAATCGCGATGAACGAAATAAACACGCCGGCTAAGTGTTGTTCAATTAAGGGCGCTAACCAGAGACCTGCGAGAAAGCCGAGTATTACAGTCGGTAGAGCGGCCATAATTTCGATCGACGGTTTGACGATGTTGCGCATTTTTGCGGTCATGAAGTAGGCCGTATATATCGCGCCTAAAATCGCTAACGGTATCGCAAACAACATCGCGTAGAAGGACGCTTTTAATGTGCCAAACGTCAACGGGGTGAGTGAGAACTTTGGCTCGAAATCGCTGCTTGCGGATGATGATTGCCAAACGTACTCTGGCCCGCTGCGACTCTCGTACCACACCTTTCCCCAGATTGAATTCCAAGAAACTTCAGGGTGTTCGTTGTGGACAGTGTGCTTTTGCACCTCGCCGCTGCTGGTTAGCGCGAGTATCGCATCGGCCCGCGGGCTAATAGCTAGGTCACGCAGCGGCTCCGTTGAGAGATTTTCAACGAGCAATTCGCGACCGGCCGTGGTATGAAATAAACCAACATTCCCCGCAGCGTCGGTTGCGACAAATCCCTTACGAAAGAATTCCGGGACAATATTTTGCACGGGGAAGTCGAACGCGGGGAAACTTCGAACTTTCTGCAACGAGAAGTTGTTGTTCTCGTCGCGTACGGGAAACCACTGTGCGATAGCACCGCTCGAATCGCCAACTAAGATGGAAATCCCGCCGCTTAGGCTCTCTAAAGTGGTTAACTCATTACCGTTAGTCAGTGCGTTAACGACGTCCACTAATTTTGCTTCGGCTTTATTGAGAATATCGAAATAATTGATTTGGCCCGTCGAAGACGCGACAAAAAGCTCTCGTTGTGCG
>CAWLAW010000462.1:0-3439 GCA_963854885.1 Gammaproteobacteria bacterium
AGAACCGCATTGCCAACAACGATGAATGAATTCGCCGCCAGGTAAGGCCGCAATTTCTTCTTCCATTGCCTCGTTGTAATCGGTTATTGCACGCGATTCGATAAACGTGCTCCAGTGTCCAGAAACATCTACGCCATCGATCACAAGTTCATCTTGAACGTGGATGTTTTCCTGACGGATTAGCGATTTTTCGTGGATAGGCATGGCTGTTCTATCTAGATCAGTAGATTCGGGTTGTCTTCGATGACATAGGCTTCGCCGTCGATCGCTTTTAGCCGCGTACGACCGTTACTCGCCCTCACCCCGTCGAGTCCAAGTAAGCGTCGAGCGTGCTGCATGGGATCATCTGGCGAGCTGAAATCTGCACGCAGATAGGTGCCGCCCTGCGCGCAAATGTAGTCCGCGTAGATCTGCGCGCAAATGAGATCGACATAGATCATGACATCACTGAACACGCCGTTGTGGGTGAGAAATTGACTGAGTTCTTCGCGCAACATTAAAAACGTCGCATAACCGTTTGGCACCTCGATAGTGATTTGGTCAAGTTCTTCCGCAAACCAAATTTCGCGCAGCACACCCGTATTCGAACGCCTGTCCCAAACCCAACGACACATCAACGGGTAATGCTCAGGGTAGGTGTTGTGGAGGATCTCCGCAGCGAGATCTGAGACCCAGCGGTGTGCTTTATCGTTGGGAAACTGGGCGCAAAAGCTCGCCACCCGTTGATCCGCAGTGGCCGTATTTTTCGCGTCCGTGAGCAGTGCCGCGAGCGCGTCACGCAGCAGGGGGTACTTATCCTCTTCTAAATAGGGAGCGATGCGACGCCGCACGTTAGCCATAAACGGGCACAGCGTTTTGAACGTCTCTAATTCGAGCGTCCGGCCCGCAGGTTCGCGGAGCGCTTGTTGGAAGAGCGTGTTCTTCAGGCGCAGCGCTTCGACATAGCGTTCGATGCCGCCCAAGGATTCACTGCCCTCGATCAGCTCTTCAAAGGCGCCCTTTAGCCGCGGCCCGCTGAGGTCTAAATGTGGTCGCGGGATTTCAACGGGTGCCGGCGCAAATGCAGAGGTTACCGCGTCGAGCAAAGACATGAATTAACTCGCAGACGCCAGCTTAGATCCGCGCAACTGGCCGAGCGCGCCCATCGCCGCGGCTGTGGCTTGGGCGATGGAGTCATCGATCGTCTCCGGGCCTGTTGCAGCCCCGGCGACGAAAACCCCCAGTCGCGACGTTTCACCCATGTTGCCGTACGCATTCCCGCGCCCGATAAAACCGTGTGGCTCAAGCTCGATGCCAAAGACCTCAGCGAGATTCTTATTCTCGACATTGGGATCCATACCAATGGCATGCACAACCATGTCGAACGGGATAGTAATCGGTCGTTTTACGAGCGTGTCTTCGCCTTTAACAATCAAACGCTTGCCGTCAGAGGTGACTTCAGCGATGCGCGATTTAATATACTTCACCTTAAATTCTTCCTGGCTGCGCCAGTAATACTTTGTTTCGTAGAGGCCATAGGTACGGATGTCCATGTAATAAATATAGACGTGGCACTCGGGCAACTCTTCGCGGATCTCCATGGCGAGATTCGACGAGACGGTGCAACAAATTTTTGAGCACCACTCGCGTCCGATTTGCCGATCGCGCGATCCAACACACAGGAGAATGGCGACTCTATTCGGTTCGCGCCCATCCGACGGACAACGCACGCCTTTGCCAGAGGAGATCATTTGTTCAACTTGGGTTGTCGTAACCACGTCCTCGTAGGTACCAAAGCCCCATTCTGGTTTGTTGATCGAATCAAAGTGGGTAAACCCGGTACATAGAATTGCAGAAGCGACCTCGATCCGTTCACCGTCCGATAGTTGCGCAGTGAAATTCCCAGGTGCGCCTATAAACTCAGACACTCGCGTCGATTTACGCACATCAACTAAGCTGTTCTGTACGCTTCGTTCAACCATTCCGCCGATCGCGTCCTTCGCCCATTCATCGCTCGGCACCAGCTTTGCGTAACCGGATAAAATCGGCGCGCCACCTAAAGTATCTTCTTGTTCTACCAAGATGCTCGCTTGTCCTACGGCTGCGAGCGCGTGCGTCGCGGCTAATCCGGCCGGGCCTGCGCCGACCACTAGTATCGGTTTCGTCATGATTGATGCTCTATCCGTATGCCTTTAAAACCCGGGCCCGAGGTAATCATGCGGCGCGGATCGTAGAGATTTTCCTGGGCGCCGCCGTCTTCGATTTGCTGGAGATAGGCTTCGAATTCCGCTTTCTTTGCCTGCCAATCGATGCCCAGCTTTTCCATTAACGTTTCGGTCGACGAGGCATGCCAGTGCGATTGAACGATTTTGTACGGATGCGCGCCGCACACGAGCGCCGCAAACTGGCAATCAGCAAGCACCGGTAAGTCGTAGCCTTTACCCACGGCTTTGCCAATCCACTGATTTTTATCCAAGGTCGTAATACAGCCGGTATCGTGACCAATCATCATGTCGGCATTCGCTTCTTCGACGGCGACTTTAATTTTGCGATCAATGGCGAAAGAGCGGGTAAATTCACGTTCTGAAATGATGTGTCGGAAGCCGAAGCCGCAGCAGTCGTACCAGGTTTTATAATCAATGACCTGCGCGCCCAAGGCCTCAATGACTCCAGTCGACACCGCGACGCGATTTCCTTCCAAGATATCGTCATCGTATATCGCATCTTCCGGCACCATTTTGTAAACATGACAGGCCGGATGGATGGTTGCTCGGATTTCGCTGGCGTCGATCGTTTGGCGCGCCGCAATTTTGCCGCGCATCACGTGCAACCATTCGGAATAGTGCACGACCTCTTCGGGGATAAGTAACTTCCCGTCGACCAGGCGGCCCAACTTGCCGAGGATTTGTTTTGTGCGTTCGCGCAATTTTGCCGAGTGCATTAAATAGCTACGCACTTCTTTGTAGTTGCCAAACGAGGTACCGCAGTGAACGAGCGGGTAGTAATAGCTTTCCGGCAACCCTTCAGCTTTAGCGGCAACGTAGGCCTGATGGAAATTACGTAGAAATACCGCGGCCAGGCTTTCGATGTTGCCGATGCCCGAACCATGGTAATTCCAGGCGGTACAAGACGTTTGATCCGTCTCATCCAAATATTCGACGTCCAACTCGTTCATTAGCCACAGCAACGAGGCCGGATAGCCGGGGATATTGCCGCACTGACCGCACGATTTGTGATGCCAAAGCCGTTGCGTCGGAATTTTTTTATCCCAGCCGTATAAGGTTTTAACCATCACCGGCTCATGCTCATCGGAAACCCGGTGAACGACGATTTCACCTTCCTTCTCCAGCTGCCACATGATGTCGCGCACGTCTTCGACGCGGTCTTTGTTCGTTAACATCGAACGCTTATCAATTTTCTGCTCGACCCAACTCGTCGCTGTCGCGGCGTCTTGCGGACT
>CAWLAW010000463.1:0-3430 GCA_963854885.1 Gammaproteobacteria bacterium
CAGTACCTTGCCGCAGCCGGAGAAAACGCAAGCGACAATAACATTGAAACCGGCAGTCGAAGAACCGGGACAAGACGTTGAGAATTCACCCGAACTATTTAACGTCATGCTACGGCAACTGGGGCGAAATGACGCGACCCGGGCCGAAATTTTGATCGATGGCATCTATGATCCTCGCACTGGCGAGATACGCGCAAGCCATCAGATTACTTCTAGCGACAAGCTAGTTTCTACTTACCTAGTCCATCCGGCGCTGCCGAAATTCCAACAATCCGCGAGCGGTGAATTTACGCTAGATACGATCCAGCGTAGCGGAAATTTGACCGTAAAAAACCGAGCCGACTTCACCAATATCCGCGCGCTGTTACAAAACAGCGCTAAAGCGCCGGGCAATATAGGCCTCGATCAGGAAATTAGTGCGTCGTTTACAGCAGATTCGATCACGCTTACACGCGCCCAATCCCGCGTAGAAGGCGCTTCGAGAGACATCGCAATTTCGACGATTCCGCTCCCACTCACGCTGGCGTTCAGCGATCCGAAAGCCCTGCTCACTACCGAAAGCACGTTGCTGAGCATCGATCTCGCCGCAATCCCTCTCGAATGGTTTGACGCCTTGCTGCCGGAACACAACATAGAAACGGGCTCACTGAGCGGAAGCTTGATCGTGCAAAGTGACGGCGCAGGCAATGTTGTGATTACGCCGTCAGAGGTCTTGAGATTTGAAAATATTGGTATTTACTCTCACGAGCAGCCGATCGTTGAGAATCTAAATATCGCATTTGAACCGGTTGTTAAAATTACTCCTAGCGAAACCTCTGTCAACATTCCGCAGATCGCTATCAGTATCGATGAGCGAGTCATCGGATCTCTGGCGATCACTGTCGCTGCGCCAGCGGCGCCCGACGAATCGGAACGACTTCACGCAACCATCGCCGGTGATCTGGATCTCGACAGCGTAATGACCATTCCAGTTATCGAATCTCAAGTCGCCGAGTTCGAGCTACCAAAATCCCTTGCCGTGACGTTTAATGCCGCACTCTCCGAGGCGCAGGACACGCTGGTATTACGTTCCGCCGGTGCCACGCTGTCACATGCAACAGGAGAAAAACTGTTCACGGTACAGACGCTGCAAGCGATCAACGCCCAACAGTCGAACGACGAGCAACTACTCGAATTCCCAAGCGGGCCGCTTGCAAGGACCACGATTAAGAATTTCGACTTACGCTGGCTCAGCCAATTTACTGACCCGTTGGCAGTGTCCGGCCAAATCAGTGCCGCTGATTTTAACGTTTCACTAAATGGCGAGCGCGAACCATTAGTCGAAGCGAATGAAGCGCTCAAAATTTCTCGTCTTAGTCTTACGAATAATTCAACACCAATAGTGGATAACTTATCGGTGAGTGTGCTGCCGATAATTCGGGTCACACCTACCTCCACCGAAGTGCGTTATCGAGGATTGCGCTTATCTTCCGGCGAGCGTCAAATCGCGAGTGGTAATGGCAGCGTAAATTTGACGCAGCAAGACACCAACTTAATCACCAAAGCTAGTGGTAACTTCATATTGAATCTCGCTAATCTTGCGAATCAACCTGTCGTCTCTCAGCAATTTCCGGAATTCCCATTTGATAGCAAGTTAAGTATGCGTGTCCGCTACGACCTATCCCATGCTAAAGAGGCAATCGAAGCTCACTCGCTGGATATCGACTTACTCTCCAAGGGCCGACCATTCGCTGAGCTGGACGTCGGGTCGACACTGACCATCAGGCCGGTCCTCGCAGAACAAGAAAGCCTCGCCAAACACGCGGTCGGCGAGATCAAGCTAAGCATCGATAATCTTACCCCCGATATACTCGGTGATCTTTTTCCGCTCGAAAACCTTTCGTTTGACACAATCAGCGGGGACGCCCTATTGAAATCGGACGGTAACCTCTTGTCCGCGCAATCGGTCGATTCGATTGTGTGGGCGAACGTTATTGTCAAAGACGCGGATGGAAAACTCGTTCTCAATCCGTTTAACGTAGCGACATCCGGAATTGTTGAAGCGTCGGGCAAAGAAATAAGCACTAATCTGGATAAGTTCGCGATAACGTTTACAGATTCAACGAAACCGGCATTGCAAGGCGTCGCCTCGGCAACCATTGCCCCCAGCGAAACGATAATGCTGAAAAAACTATCCGCCGAGATTGAAGGATCTTTGGTGCAACTACTGAACCAACCCGCCGTCATTCCGAATCATTCATTAACGTCCGGCAAACTCAGTAGCAAAATCACGATCGAACCGAACGGCGATATTGCCGCGGATACCAGAATCGAAGGGCTCGAAAGCGGCGCTGTACTCGACATTAATACGATCACGATGCCACTCGCCGGTAACATGCGCGCCGACGGACGCGGATTCAACTTCAAAATGCCGCTGATTGGGGTCGGCGCATCCGGCACGAGCAACGCATTAACGCTGGGGGCCTATTTACCGCAACCCGGCCAATCCGCTTTGCTACGCTTAAAAACGACCAGCGAATTATTTTTCCTCAACGATATTTTGGCTACGGTAAACGCGATCAAGCCACCGCCGAGCGTGCCGAGAAACGCTGAGTCAAAACGGGAGTCTACAATCCGCTCGACCGCGGTCGATGAGCAAGCTGATACATCGGCATATTGGAGTGTCTTACCCTACGATACGCAAATCGCGTTTAACTTTGGCCGGGTTTTCTACAGCGACTATGCTGCATTTACCGACATTAAGGGTGAAGTAAATATTAGCGATCTGCTGCTTGAGATCCGCGACTTCGAGGCACACTTCCATGACAGCCCACTAACCGTTAACGGCAACCTAGCTTTTGATACGGACTCGGCGGAACCTTATCAAGCAGACCTCGTCGGAAAAATCGAGAACTTCGATCTCAATCAGTTTTTCAGTGAGCTCGCGCCAACCAAAAAGTCGCGAGTCGAAGGATTGTTCGGTGTCGATATCGCAATCGCCGGCAATTCACCGAACGTAAGTGAGTTTCGCAATAAATTACTTCTCGACCTCAAGATGACCAGTCGTGATGGCTTGTTCCGCACCTTGCCACCGGATAGCGTGCTCTTGATCGGTGCATCGGACGCGCTCGGCATTATCGGCGAAGGTCTATCTTACGTACCGACGGGTGGCTTCGGTGCAGGTGCGGTCTCTCGGTTAGTTAACTACATCGCGGAAGTTGAATACGATTCAGTCGACATTCGCATCACTCGCGATCGTTCGCTTGATTTACAAATCGAGCGAGCGGATTTGCTAAGTCCCGAAATCCGTATTGCGACTGCCGGCACGATCGAACATATCAACGGGAAAGATATTCTCGACAGTCCGCTTGAATTAATCGCGAATCTTAATATGACGGGAAAAGGTGCTGCGATCTTGTATAGCTTGGATTTAATCGAAGAAAAGCAAGAC
>CAWLAW010000464.1:0-3419 GCA_963854885.1 Gammaproteobacteria bacterium
AGCCTGCGCGCGAAATGTATCGAGCACTCACTTAAGGGCAGCGTGCTGCTCGCAGAAGAAGGCATCAACGGGACGCTCGCTGGATCGGCAGCGGCGCTGCGAACATTTCTCGGATTTTTACGCGACGATGAGCGTTTCTCGGCGATGCAGCACAAAGAAAGCTGGTCGGACGTCGCACCATTTGTGCGTCTCAAAGTACGCCTTAAAAACGAGATTGTAACGCTTGGCGTACCTCATGTTGACCCAAGTGTCGAGACCGGCGAACACGTTAAACCGGTCGATTGGAACGCGCTGATAGAACAGCCCGATGTTGTTGTGCTCGACGCGAGGAATCGCTATGAAACGGAGATGGGCTCATTCGACGGCGCGCTCCAACCGGAAACAAGTTCGTTCGGTGAGTTTCCGGAATGGGTTCGCAATAATCAACAACTAACCCCGGAAACGCGCATCGCGATGTTTTGCACGGGCGGCATTCGCTGCGAAAAAGCCAGTGCCTATTTGCTACAGCAAGGCTTCGAGAACGTTTATCAACTTGAAGGGGGGATCCTGAAGTATCTTGAGGATGTGGCTGCCGAAAACAGCTTATTCGCAGGCGAATGTTACGTTTTCGATTCTCGCGTGTCGGTGAACCATCAGCTCGAATCCGGCAGCTTTGAAATGTGTTGCGCCTGCGGACGCCCCGTAAGTGACGAACAAAGACGCAATCAAATGTTTATTCCGGGGGTCGCCTGCCCACGATGCCATGAAGAAACGTCTGCTGAACAAAAAGCGGGTTTCGCCGAGCGCCAAAAGCAAGTCGACCTCGCACTGAGGCGTAACGCATCCCATTTCGAAGCCCAAACATCTGGACGTAAATCAGAGTCCGAATGACTTTGCCAATTCTTTATAGCTTCAGACGATGTCCCTATGCGATGCGCGCCAGACTCGCAGTTTGGCGCGCCGGAATCACATGCGAACTCCGCGAAGTGCTGCTCCGCGACAAGCCAGTATCAATGATCGACTACTCGTCGAAGGCATCCGTACCGGTATTGGTTTTGACTGACGGAACGGTAATAGACGAGAGCCTGGAAATAATCGACTGGGCTTTGGCGCAAAATGATCCCGACGGTTGGTTGCGTCCCGAGTGTGGAACGTTTGCCGATATGCAAACGCTCATTGCGATAAACGACGGCGAATTTAAAGAGCATCTAGACGGTTACAAATATTCCGATCGATACGCAGACGTCGATCCGGCTTTCCATCGTCGCCAAGGCGAGCGATTTCTGGCAGAACTCGATCGAAGAATAGTCGAGAATGGCAAACTATTTGGCTCTACGCTGAGTTTGGCCGATGTCTCGATCGTGCCATTTGTCCGCCAATTCGCGAACGTTAACCGGGATTGGTTCGATGATTCGAATTACGATGGGCTTAAAATCTGGCTTTCAGATTTCCTCGCATTGCCGCTCTTTGAGTCGATGATGGTGAAGTACGCGAAATGGCACGAGGGTGATGCGCAAACGATCATCCCTGCGGCGATTTTGGATAGCTAGTGTTGTTTGATAATTTTGTATCCAGCGCGTGGATAGTGGACCGCGACCGAGCCGCCGATTGAACGGCGTCGCGCAAGGTTTTTGATTGCGTTGTAACGAACCCGCTCATTCAGATAGACCAGATTTTGTTACGGAGGTTAAAAATCAGTTGTCAGATCGAGATAACGATATTACAGAAATTCTATCGACTACCCGATCGGTGCGCCGGCGCATTGACTTCGATCGTCGCATTGATCCTGAAACTCTACTGGATTGTATCGATGTCGCGGTCCAGGCACCGACCGGAGTCGGTGACGAGACGTGGCGATTCGTTGTCATCACCGATAATGGCAAGAAGAAAGCGCTTCGCGATCTCTACAAACGCGCTTTCAATGAATTCCTCGACGTAAATGTCCGAGAAATGGGCGAGCAAGGCGCCGCCGTGGGCGAGCTGTCACCGAATTATCGATTTCTCGCCGATCATTTGCATGAGTTCCCGGCGTTGATTCTTGTTTGTCGACAAGGACGCCCGAGTGCGGACGTCTTCCGTCAGGTCGCGTTTTACGGTTCGGTATTACCCGCCGCGTGGTCATTGATGATCGCGCTGCGTGCGCAAGGCTTGGGCTCGACCTGGACGACATTACTCACTAGATACGAAAGCGAGACTGCTGAAGTTTTATCGATGCCCTCGGACACGACGGTCGCCGTACTACTCCCAGTTGGTCATATGAAAGGCGCGGTGCTGCGTCGCGCGGACCGGCGGCCGGCGCGCGATGTGACGTATTGGAATCAATGGGGGGACAAGAACGTCGATGAATGAGAAGGCGTTCAATTTATTCCGTCGCACTCGCGCTAACTAAATTCTCATCGATTTTGTTGACCCGAGCGAGTTGAGTGATCGACCGTTTCATCGCTCAATAGAGTCTGCTCTATTTAACCGCAGCATGCTGCCGCCAATAGCGTTTACGTTGTTCTCTTGCGCCTTAAGAGTCCGTTCAGTTTCTTTCGCGAGTTGAAATTTGCTTTGTTCGATCGCGCTAAGTCTTTCAATCTCGCTGAGGGTGTAGTCTTCCCACTTTCTTGCATCCGCGAAAATTTTCCTGGACTGTTTCGCCTGCCGAAACGCTTGTAGCGCGGCTTCAAAATCGTGGAGATTGAACAACGCCATGCCTAACAGCATTTGATTATTGTCCTTACGCTTGAGCTCACCTTTGGTATTCGCTTTTCGCGCCGCGCTCGCTGCATTTTCAAAATCACCGGCGTCGAAATAGACCCCGGCGAGTCGCGCGTAAAGCAAGCCTTTATCCGACATTTGAGCGGCGTTCTGTAAGGCAGGAATTGCTTTGCGATGCTCATTGGCTTGAGCCCAGGCATTCGCTAGGGTTTCGACATTCTTTGCACCGGATTCGATCTCGCCATCCTTCATTGCCCGGGCAATAATTCGTCCTGCTTTGTGCGGTATCTCCTGCCCCAGGTACATGTAGGCGAGGTTGAGCAACTCGGTTTCTTTCGTCAATGATCCGTGTACATGTAGCGCGTCGTAAAAAGCCAGTCGTTTACGTTCATTGCCCGATTCCCCGTGTAAACCAGCAATTTGCCGTAAATAGGATTCTCGCGGATAAATCGACATTAATTCTTCATAGGTTTCGAGCGTCTTCTTTCTATCGTTCTTCTCGAAATAAATAGCAGCCTTCAGGCGCAACCAATTCTCCTTGATCTTGTTGCCATCTCTGTGCACTAATTCGATCGCGGTTAAGAGGTTCTGCAACGATTTGTCGTACGAACGGTTTTGATAATATGCCTGTGCCAGCATGATATGTGCTGTTGCAGTCGGCTCCTCGATGTCGCCTAACCACTGTTCCATTAATTTTATAACCGATGGGTAGTCTTCCATTTGAAAATAGAGCTGCG
>CAWLAW010000465.1:0-3414 GCA_963854885.1 Gammaproteobacteria bacterium
CATCGACGACATCGGCTATGACGAAGCCTGGTTTGGTGAGCATCACTCCGGGGGCGTGGAGTTAATTAATGACCCTATGATCTTCATCGCGCACGTAGCGAGTCAAACTCGTAATATACGGTTGGGCACAGGTGTCGTGTCCTTGCCATATCACAATCCACTCTGGGTCGTCGATCGACTCGCATTGCTTGATCACTTAACCCGCGGCAGGGTCATGCTTGGCGTTGGACCAGGCGCACTCGCAACCGACGCAGCAATGATCGGCATCCAGCCGCACGAGCAACGTGACGCGCTCGATCAAGACATGGATGTGTTGATGCATTTACTAACCAGTGACGAGCCTATCTCAATTGAAACGTCACGGTATAAACTCGTTAATGCGCGACTCCAACTTGATTTTTATCAAGACCCGCACCCAACGGTCGTTGCTGCGGCTGTCGTTTCTCCTTCTGGTCCGCGACTAGCAGGGAAGCATGGCATTGGCCTGATTTCCGTTGGCGCGACGATGAAAGCCGGAGTCGACGTATTAGCAATGCATTGGGACGTCGCCGAAGCGCGCGCGCAAGAATTCAACAAGCAAGTCAATCGCGATTCATGGAGAGTAGTCGGACTCATGCACCTCGCCGAGACGCGAGAAAAAGCGTTCGCAGACATTCGTTATGGATTACGCGAGTGGTGTGACTACTTGCAGAACACCGCTGCAGCTCCCCAGATCCAAGTTACGGGTAACGACATTGAGTCTTACATTGAGTGGATCACCAACACCGGTTCGGCCGTTATCGGTACTTACGAAGACGCTATTCAGCACATCGAAAGTTTAATCGAGCAGTCTAACGGCGGATTCGGGAACTATTTGTTGTTTGATCACAATTGGGCCGAATTCGCAACGAAGAAGCTTCACTATGAAATTTTCGCCGATTATGTAATCCCTCACTTCAAAAAAACCAATGTGCGGATGAAGCGCAGCGAGGCCGATTTGCGGAAAGTTCGCGAGCCTTTAGCGGCGGCGCAACAAGATGCGATACGTGATTTTCGCGCGCGGCATGACCAGGAAGTCGCGGATAACACCAAAGGCTAAAGTCAGCGGGATGAGGGCTTGCCGATTGAATGCATTTAATTCCTATAGGCGGCCATCAACCATGACAGTGCCTCCATGTGGATGGCCGATGGGTAACCATAGTGATCGCATACTAGTTATATGGCGCTAATACGGTCAACAATCCGGATACCCGTTGCTTGACAGCTTCGGTTCGGAGCGAAGACTATGGCCTTACATGAAAGCACGCTAGTCGGTCGCATCTGGCCTCGTGCTAATTCGCGGATCTAAGGCCGCGTGGAATCTCAAACTATTAATACGGAGTTTTAACAATGCCCGAATCTTCCGAAGAATTTGATCTAGTTATACGCGGTGGCCGAATCGTTGATGGAACGCGCATGCCAGCCTTTAATGGCGACATCGCGGTAAAGGACGGACTGGTCGCAGAGACCGGCGAGGTGACCGGCAAAGGCCGTAAGGAAATCGATGCCACTGGGCTTATCGTCGCGCCTGGCTTCATCGACGTGCATACGCACTACGACGCTCAACTCAACTGGGATCCCTACGCGTCACAATCCTGTTGGCACGGTATTACGAGTATTATCATTAGCGCCTGCGGCTTTGGCTTTGCGCCCTGCAAACCCGAAGATCGGGAACGCGCTATGCGACGCATGACCCGGGTTGAAGCGATCCCTTACGCATCGATGAAAGAAGGCATGCGCTGGGATTGGGTGAGCCAGCGAGATTATCTCGAGTCGCTGGAAAATGCCGGTATCGGCGTCAACGTGGCATCGTATATCCCGCAATCTCCGATCCGCGCCTGGGTCCTCGGCGAAGAAGATTCGAAGCGCGAAAAAATCACCGACGACGAACTGGACCAAATGAAGGAACTCGTGCGCGACGGCTATCGCGCCGGCGCGCTTGGCCTATCGACCGATCTCAATTTAATCGATCGGGACTACGACGGTTCTATGCTACCAAGTCTTATTGCCCGACCAGAGGAAACAGAAGCCCTAATCGCTGTCGCACGCGAGTTTAACGTCGGCTCGATCGAAGTGACCCCGCAATCTTTGCATCTCGGTCCCGATGAAGCAGCTCTGTTGGAGCGTTGGGCCGAACTCAGTGGACGCCCGGTGTATTACAACGCTATTCTTGAGGTCAAACACTTGCCTGGTCAGTGGAAAGAAGCACTCAACACATTAGAGGACTTAAACACGCGCCATCGTATCTATGCATTATGTAATTGTCATCGCATAGAATCGCTATTTAATCTTCTCGAATACAATTTGTTCGACGATATGCCCGAATGGAACACCGCACTCGCTTGCCCGCTCGAAGAAAGACTGGCCAATCTTCGCGATAGCAAAGTGCGGGCGCGGCTACAACACGATCTCGATCACTACTCAACTCGTCTATGGTCGGGAAATTGGGAGCGAATGAAAGTTTTCGAGTCCGATCAGGCGCAATTCGAAGGACGTTACATTGGCGAAATTGCACGCGAAATGAACGTCGAACCGCTCGATGCGTTTTGTGAAATCGCACTCCGCGAAGACTTGCGCACATTGTTCTTGATTGAGGATTTGAACGGCACTGATGATGAAGCGCTCGCCGAAATTATTAGCCACCCCTATGTCATCCCCGGCTTATCGGACGGAGGCGCGCACACCCAGTTCTTATGTTTGGGCAAGTATCCGACTGTCATGTTGTCAAAATGGGTACGCGATATGAAAGTCATGTCACTCGAAGAAGCGCACTGGCGCTTGTCCTACATGTCGGCTGCATCCATTGGACTGGAAGGAATTGGCACTCTGCAACCTGGGATGCCAGCTGATATCGTCGTCTACGACCTTGATAAGCTTGAAGTCACCCCTGAGGAACCGGTCTATGAAGACATCATCGCCGGTGGCAAACGCCTGATTCAAAAAGCGCGTGGTTATCGCGCAATCATTGTCAACGGCGTTGCGACCTTCGAAAATGACGAGTGCACCGGTGAACTGCCTGGGCGAATTTTACGCACGGCTTCCTACGTACCGGACGTCGCAGCCGTCTCAAATCCTCAAGCAATGGCCAGCGGCGGCTAATACTGGTCGACAATCGATGTGCGGCGCAATCTAGCCGCCATCGAGCGCGCTGTACGTGGCCTTGATTAAGGCCTGTGGCTCCCGAAAGTTCATACGGCAGGAAATCAAGCCGCTACTGGTTCGTAATGGTGATGTAATCCACCGAGATCGGGAAACTCAACAACGATACCCGATCCCTGTAACTGCACTGGTCGAGAACTTGGAGTGTCCATCTCCAGCGACAAATGCGCGCGCCACCGATGGTAATAATCAAAGTAGTTTGTGAGGATCCGTTTCAAATGACGCTCGTTCAACACG